>NZ_LZJG01000291.1:0-596 GCF_001667785.1 Mycobacterium sp. E3247
GTCGACCGCATCGTCACCATCGGCGCCTTCGAGGCTTTCAAGATGGAGCGGTACGCCGCGTTCTTCGAACGCGCCCACAACATTCTTCCCGACGACGGCCGCATGTTATTGCATACCATTTTGACCTACACCCAGAAACAGCAGTACGAACGCGGCGTCCCCATCACGATGAATGATCTTCGATTCGCGCGATTCATTGGCACTGAAATTTTCCCGGGCGGACAATTGCCGGCGCAGGAAGACATCTTCAGGTTCGCCGGCGAAGCGGGGTTTTCCGTGCAGCAGGTCCAATTGCTGCAGGAGCACTACGAGCGCACACTCAATATCTGGGCGGCCAACCTGGAGGCCAACCGCAAGCAGGCGGTCGAGCTGCAGTCCGAAGAGGTCTACGGCAAGTACATGCACTACCTGACCGGCTGCGCGAAGCTGTTCCGCCAGGGTTACACGGACGTCGACCAGTTCACGCTGGAAAAGTAGCGGTCCCCGGCCCCTCGCCACCTACTTCACGAGGGTGAACTGCCCGACATTGCTGATGCCCTTGCGGAAGAAGTTCTCACAGCCGGTCAGGTAGTGCATGTACTTGCCGTAGACCTCTT
>NZ_LZJG01000292.1:0-10729 GCF_001667785.1 Mycobacterium sp. E3247
CGGTCCCGCCGCCGACCGGCGAACCGTTACCGAAGGAGGACGGGTCACCGAGGATCGGGTAGGTGCCGTCGGCGCCGCGGGTGCCCTGCCGGCTGCGGCCGGCGCTGCCGGTGCGTTGCCGGCCGCCGCGGGCGCGGCGCCGGTCCTGCCTCCCGTCTAGACCTCCGGGGAACCCTTCAACCAGACGGCACCGCAGAATTTTTCTGCGGTGCCGTCGATTTTGTCCAGATTCCCACCGCCCAGTTCGTGTCGTCTCATCATTAACATCAGAAACACAAGTAACATCGCCTGGTGTCTCCTAGTCGCGGGCCGACGACGCTGCTCACCGCCATCGCGGCGACCGTGGTCATCGTCTCCTGGGTGGCGGACACGACGCGCGATCGCGGCACCGCCGACCCGCCGCCCGCCCACGGCACCCAGCTGGCCGAACAGCCGCTGATCGGGCTGGGCGGCGGCGTCACAGTTCGCGACATCAGCCAGGCCACCCCGTTTTCACTCGTCGCGCTCACCGGCGACCTGGCCGGCACGTCGACCCGGGTACGGGCGAAACACCCCGACGGTTCGTGGGGGCCCTGGTATCAGACCGAGTACGAGACCGCGGCGCCCGACGGGGCGACGGCGGCCGGGTCACTCGAGGGACCCCGGGGCACCGATCCGGTGTTCGTCGGCACCACCACGACCGTCCAGATCGCGGTCACCCGGCCGATCGATGCGCCGGTGACCCAGGGGCCGCCCGCGCCCGCCACCGGCACCGGCCTCGGCTACAAGCCGGCGTCGCGGGAACAACCCTTCGGGCAGAACATCTCCGCCATCCTCATCTCCCCGCCGCAAGCGCCGCCGAAGAAGCAATGGACGCCGCCGTCGGGAGTCTTGATGCCCGGCCAGGCGCCCGCCATCATCAGCCGGGCGGAGTGGGGCGCCGACGAGTCGCTGCGATGCGGTAGTCCGCAGTACGACAACGGGATTCGCGCCGCCGTCGTGCACCACACCGCGGGCAGCAACGACTATTCGCCGCTGGAATCGGCCGGGATCGTCAAAGCCATCTACACCTATCACAGCAAGACCCTGGGCTGGTGCGACATCGCCTACAACGCCCTGGTCGACAAATACGGCCAGGTCTTCGAGGGCAGCGCCGGTGGGCTCACCAAAGCGGTCGAGGCCTTCCACACCGGCGGGTTCAACCGCAACACCTGGGGTGTGGCGATGATCGGCAATTTCGACGACGTACCGCCGACGCCGATCCAGCTGCGCACGCTGGGCCGACTGCTCGGCTGGCGGCTGGGCCTGGACGGCGTCGACCCCAAGGGCACGGTGGCATTGGAGTCGGCGGGCAGCCACTACACCACCTTCGCGGCCGGTTCGGTCGCGACGCTGCCGACGATCTTCACCCACCGCGATGTCGGCAACACCGATTGCCCGGGCAACGCCGCCTACGCGCTCATGGACGAAGTGCGCGACGTCGCTTCGCATTTCAACGACCCCCCGGAGGAACTGATCAAGGCGCTACAGGGCGGCGCGATCTATGACCATTGGCAGGCGATCGGTGCCATGAACAGCGTGCTGGGCGCGCCGACGTCGCCGGAAGACAGCGCGGAGGGGGACGCGCGGTACGTGACGTTCGCCCGGGGTGCGATGTACTGGTCGCCCGAAACCGGCGCCCAACCCGTCACCGGCGCGATCTACGACGCCTGGGCCTCGCTGAGCTACGAACGCGGCCCGCTCGGCTTGCCGACCAGCGCGGAAATTCAAGAGCCGCTGCAGATCACGCAGAACTTCCAACACGGCACGCTGAACTACGAGCGGCTCACCGGAAACGTCACCGAGGTCGCGGAGGGGATCACGACCCCGCTCACCACGCAATCACCGAGTGGACCGACCGTCGCGCCAGAACATTTCTCGCTGCCCGCGCACCCCTCCGCCACCTAGTGGCGAGACGCTAGAGCCACCAGCGTTCCAGCACCCGGCCCACCCCGTCATCGTTGTTGGCGGCGGTGACCTCGTCCGCCGCGGCGAGCACCTCGGGGTGGGCATTCCCCATCGCTACCCCATGGCCGGCCCAGCGCAGCATCGGCAGATCGTTGGGCATGTCGCCGAACGCCACCACCTCCCCGCTGGTGATCTGCAGGGGCCTGGCGATTTCGTCGACACCGGTGGCCTTGCTGGTGCCCAGCGGCACGATCTCCACGAGTCCGTTGTTGGTGGAGTAGGTGATGTCGCCCTCGAGGCCGACATGCTTGGCCAGTTCGGCCGCCATGTCGGCGCTGCGGGCCCCGCTGCGGCGGATCAGCAGCTTGATCGCCGGCGCGCTGAGCAGGTCTTCGATCGACACCTCGGTATTGTCCGGGTTCAGCCAGGCGTGCTCGTAGCCGGGCGAACTGATGAACTGGGGGGTCGCCGTGTCGTGGGCGCGCTCGCCGATGCGCTCCACGGCCAGACCCGCGCCCGGGATGACGCGCGTCGCCAGCTCCGCCAGCTCCGCCAGGGTGTCGACCGGCAGCGTGCGCGTCGACACCACCCGGTCGGCCGAAGGGTCGTAGATGACGGCACCGTTGGCGCACACCGCGATCGGCGCGAAGCCGAGCGCGTCGACGACGGGGCGTATCCACCGGGGCGGCCGGCCGGTCGCCACGACGAACGTCGCGCCGGCGGCGACGGCCGCGCGCACGGCATCGCGGGTGCGCGGGGTGATGGTCTCGTTGTCGTCGAACAGGGTGCCGTCGACGTCGCAGGCTATGAGCGCCGGCAGGGTCATCGGGACGGCCCGCCTTCGCAGCTCGCCGGTCTGATCAATGGACGCCGCTCTGGTTCTGTCCCGGTCGGGTCACGCCGTCGGTGCCGTACTTCTGCATCCGGGCCTGCAACTCCGACAGGCGGATCGCCCGCGAATCCTCCTGGGTGGGCGCGGCGCCGCCGAGCCGTCGCGGCACCCAGAACTCTCCTTCGGGATGCGGGTACTCCTCCTGCACCCGGTACAGCAACTCGTTCATCGCCCCGCGCAGCACCGCGTTGAGCTGCGCGGGCGTGCCCTGCGGCGGCAGCGGCCGCCCCGCGGCGACGGTGATCGGAACCTTGTTGCGCCACACCTTCTTCGGATGATCCTTGGGCCAGATCCGATGGGCACCCCAGACGACGATCGGAACGATCGGCACCTGCGCGTCCAGCGCCATCCGGGCCGCGCCGGTCTTGAACTCGCGAAGCTCGAAGCTACGGCTGATCGTGGCTTCGGGGTGCATCCCGATGAGCTCGCCCTCCCGCAGGCGCTGTACGGCCACCTCGAGCGCGTCGTGCCCGCTCCGGCGGTCCACCGGGATCAGCCGAGCGTGGTTGATCACGTAGTTGACCGCCTTCACCTCTGCCATCTCCGCCTTGATCATGAAGTAGGCGCGCCGGCGCCGTTCCCGCACGGCGAGGAGCGTCGGCAGCCAGTCGATGTAGCTGGTGTGGTTCTGGGCCAACAGCGCGCCGCCGCGGTCGGGGATGTTCTCCAGGCCTCGATAGGTGAACGTCGTCCCCTGCGCCGCGACCATCGGCGGAACGATCCACTCGCACAACCGGTAAAACCCCTCGGGCATGTCTTCTCCTTCGCCTACCGCGACGGCCGTCCACTGCGACCGGCGGCCCGTGCCGCGGCCTCGTCTGCCTCCATCCGGGCGGCCTCCGCGATGGTCGGTGCTCCTCCGCCCAGCCGGCGCGGCGTCCAATACGCCCCGGGTTCGTGCGGGTAGCCCCGTTGCACCTGGTGCAGCAGCGTGGTCATCGATTCGCGCAGCGCGGCGTCGGTCCGCGCGATGTCTTCGGCCGCCCGCACCGGCGCGCCCACCTGCACACTAATCGGTACCTTGGCGCGGCCCACGTTGCGCGGGTGGTCCTTGGTCCAGATCCGGTGCGCACCCCAGACGATCAGCGGAACGATCGGGACGTCCGCTTCGATCGCCATTCGGGCGGCGCCCGACTTGAATTCCTTGAGCTCGAAGCTGCGGCTGATGGTGGCCTCCGGGTACACCCCGACCAGCTCGCCCTCGCGCAGCCGCCGCACGGCCACCGCGTACGCGCCGGCCCCCGCTCCCCGGTCCACCGGAATGGTCCGGGTGTGCTTGATCAGGAAGTTGACGATCTTCACCTGCTGCATCTCGGCCTTGATCATGAACCTGAGCCGGCGACCCCGGCGATGGACGGCCAGCGCGGCGGGCAGGAAGTCGACATAGCTGGTGTGGTTGATCGCGATCACGGCGCCACCGGTGCCGGGGATGTGTTCCTCGCCTCCGTACGAGATCTGGGTGTCGGTGGCGACGACCACCAGCCGAGCCAGGATCTCGAGCGTGCGGAAGACGGGCTCCACCATCGATTGCTACTCCGGCGCTCCCGCGGGTCGAGCGCGGCGAGCCGCGCGAGCGGCCGCCTCCTCGGCGTCCATCCGGGCGGCTTCGGCCAGCGACGGGGCGCTGCCGCCCAGCCGGCGCGGCACCCAGAACTCCCCGGCCGGATGCGGCCCGTACATTTCCTGGGCCCGCTCCAGCAGGTGTTGCATCCGCGAGTGCAACAGCCCCTTCAATTCCTCGACGCCCAGCGTCGGTGCGATCGGCTCACCGACGAGCACGATGATCGGCACCTTCGGGCGCAGCAACTTCTTGGGGTGGCCCTTGGTCCAGATGCGCTGCGCGCCCCAAACGATCACCGGAACGATCGGCACCCCCGCCTCGACCGCCATCCTGGCGGCCCCCGACTTGAATTCCTTGATCTCGAAGCTGCGGCTGATGGTGGCTTCCGGATAGACGCCGACCAGCTCGCCGTCCTTGAGATTCCTCACCGCCTCCTCGTAGGAGGCGGCGCCGTCCTGCCGGTTCACGGAGATGTGCCGCAGGCTGCGCATGATCGGCCCGGTGATCTTGTGGTCGAACACTTCCTGCTTGGCCATGAACCGCACCTTGCGGCCCAGACCCTGCCGGTAGGCGGGCAGGCCCGCGAACGTGAAGTCGAGGTAGCCGGTGTGGTTGATGGCGATGACCGCCCCACCGCTCTTGGGCAGGTTTTCGACGCCCGCGACGGTGATCTTGAGACCCTGTAATCGCCAAGTCAAGCGGGCAAGTTGAATGACAGTCCCGTATACCGGTTCCACAGCTGATCAGCCTAGTGCTCCCGGCTGTGAGTCACCCGACATGCCGAAAAGAGGCGGTCCCTTGACCTTCCCGGCGTCACCCGTTCCGCCACCCGCGATCGTCCGCCAGTTTGCCGCCGGCCGAGCGGTGCGCGCCGTCTGGGTCAACGAAATCGGCGGTGTGACTTTCCGGATCGGCACTGACGACGCCGAAGCCGAGTTCGTCAAGGTCGCCGACGCCCGCGCCGCCGACTTTGCCGGCGAAGCGGCCCGCCTGCGCTGGGCGGGCAAGTACGTGACGGTGCCGCCGGTGCTGGGCGTCGGCGTCGACGGGCGCAGCGCCTGGCTGCGCACCCGGGGACTAGCCGGCGTATCGGCCGTGCATCCCCGCCTTCGCGCCACACCCGAGCTCGCGGTGCGGGCGATCGGCGTCGGCCTGCGCACGTTGCACGACCGGCTGCCGGTGTCGTCCTGCCCCTTCGAGTGGTCCGTGGCCACCCGGCTGGCCACGTTGCCACCCGCCGCGGCTTCGGGGCTGGGCGGCCAACCGCCCATCGACCGGCTGGTGGTCTGCCACGGCGACGCGTGCGCACCCAACATCCTGATCGACGAGCGCGGCCGCTACTGCGGATATGTCGACCTCGGCGACCTCGGTGTGGCCGACCGGTGGGCCGACCTCGCGGTCGCGACCCTGTCACTGGGCTGGAATTTCCCAGGCCGGGCCTGGGACACGGAATTCTTCGCCGCCTACGGAGTCGAGCCGGATCCGGAACGCATCGACTTCTACCGACGGCTGTGGCAGGCCGGCGATGCCACCTCGCGCTAAGCTCGGGGGCTGGAAAACCGTTACCCGGCCATGGGGCCGCTACGGACCCAGGAAGGTGTTTGTGCAGGTCACCAGCGTAGGTCACGCCGGATTTCTGATCGAGACGCCCGCGGGCCGCATCCTCTGCGACCCCTGGGTCAATCCCGCGTACTTCGCGTCGTGGTTCCCGTTCCCCGACAACAGCGGGCTGGACTGGGACAGGCTCGGCGACTGCGACTATCTCTATGTCTCGCACCTGCACAAGGATCACTTCGACCCCAAGAACCTGGCCGAGCACGTCAACAAGGACGCGGTGGTGCTGCTGCCCGACTTCCCGGTCCCCGACCTGCGAAACGCGCTGCAAGAGCTGGGTTTCCACCGGTTCTTCGAGACCACCACCTCGGTCAAGCACCGGATCAGCGGCCCGAAGGGCGACCTCGACGTCATGATCATCGCCCTGCGGGCGCCGGCCGACGGTCCGCTCGGTGATTCCGCTCTGGTGGTTTCCGACGGCGAGACAACGGCTTTCAACATGAACGACGCCCGGCCGGTCGACCTGGACGTGCTGGAGTCGGCGTTCGGTCGCATCGACGTGCACATGCTGCAGTACTCCGGCGCGATCTGGTACCCGATGGTCTACGACATGCCGGCCCGCGCCAAGGAGTCGTTCGGTGTCCAGAAGCGGCAGCGGCAGATGGACCGGGCCCGCCAGTACATCGCCCAGGTGGGCGCCACGTGGGTCATCCCGTCGGCGGGGCCGCCCTGCTTCCTGGACCCCGAGCTGCGTCATCTCAACGACGACCACGACGATGCGGCCAACATCTTTCCGGACCAGATGGTGTTCCTCGACCAGATGCGCGGCCACGGGCACGACGGTGGCCTGCTGATGATCCCCGGCTCCACCGCGGACTTCGCCGGCACCGCCTTGAACTCGCTGCGCCACCCGCTGCCCGATGACCAGGTCGAGGCGATCTTCACCACCGGGAAACAGGGCTACATCGCCGACTACGCCGAGCGGATGGCGCCCGTCGTCGCCGCGGAGCGGGCGAGCTGGGCCCCCGCCGCCGGAGAGCCGCTGCTCGAGCAGCTGCGCGCGCTGTTCGAGCCGATCATGTCGCAGAGCGACGAGATCTGCGACGGGATCGGCTATCCCGTCGAACTCGTGATCGGGCCGGAGACCGTCGTCCTCGACTTCCCGAAACGTGCGGTGCGCGAACCCGTTCCCGACGAGAAGTTCCGCTACGGGTTCGCCATCGCGCCGGAGCTGGTCCGCACCGTGCTGCGCGACCGGGAACCGGACTGGGTCAACACCATCTTCTTGTCCACCCGGTTCCGGGCGTGGCGCGTCGGCGGCTACAACGAATACCTGTACACGTTCTTCAAGTGCCTGACCGACGAACGGATCGCCTACGCCGACGGTTGGTTCGCCGAGACGCACGACGATTCGTCGTCGGTCACGCTGGACGGCTGGGAAATCCAGCGGCGCTGCCCACATCTGAAGGCCGACCTGTCGAAATTCGGTGTGGTCGAGGGCAACACGTTGACCTGCAACCTGCATGGCTGGCAGTGGCGATTGGACGACGGGCACTGCCTGACCGCGCGGGGCCACCAGCTGCGAAGTTCACGGGCATGAGCGGCCAGTCCTACGACGACGGCCTGGTCCAGCTGGACCGTGCAGCGATCACGTTGCGCCGCTACCACTTTCCTTCGGGAACCTCGAAAGTCATTGCGCTGGAAACCGTCCGGGGATACAAGGCCGAGTGGCTGGGATTGTTCACCCAACGGTTCCGGATCTGGGGCAGCTCCGACTTCCGTCGCTGGCTGCCACTGGACGTCGGCAGACCGTTCAAATCGACGTTGATCACCTTGGACGTGCCGGGGATTCGGCCCCGGCCCGCCTTCACGCCGGCACGGCCGGAAGAGTTCACCGCACTCCTGGACGCGTTGCTAAGTCAGCGCGGATAGCGGCGCGCGTGTGTGCGCAAAGGGCTGGCTGCGCCCGCCGTCGGCGACCCGGACGTAAGCCGACCTCATCGCGTCGATGTAGCGGCCCACCGATTCGCGGGCGGCCGGGTTGTCGGGGAACAGCACCGTCACCTTGGTCTCGTGCTGGAGGCGAATCACCCACAGGGAGACCTGGTGAGAGACCCTGCCCTCGTCGTAGATCCGAAAGTTCAAGTCCGAGTTGGCAACTGACGACAGCGGGGCGATGCTTGCGTCCAGGAACGACATCACGAAGTTGCCGGGCCGTGGCCTGCCCAGCCCGGCCTCCGGGGGGGCCAGCTCCAGCACCCGGTCGAACGGCACGATCGCCAATTCGATGCCCGAGTCGAAGGACGTCTGCGCGGAGCGCGCCGCGTCCTCGAACAGGCCCGCACCGACGCCGACGGTGACCGGAACCAAGCCGGTGAACCAGCCCGTCGTCATCAATTCCGTCGGCGTCCTGCGGGTGTCGGTGGTGGTCACCACGGAAAACGAATCAGCGCCGGTCAAGTGACGGTGCGTGAGGCCGGCGCAACCGAACACCCCGCCGCTGAACCGAGCGCCCGCGGCGACGCAGGCCCGCTCGAACCGCTCCGTCTGCCGCTCGTCCAGCAGCGTCTCGGTGACGAGCTTTCCGGCGTAGGGCACCGCGAGGTCGCCGAGGGGCAGCGGGAAGTACGGCAGCGTGCCACCGTTGCCGGCGGCGAAATCCATCCACGCGCGCACCTCGGGGGAGTCGGCCGTCAACGCGTCCATCTCCTCCCGCTGCCGGACGCAGTAATCCCCGTACCGGCCGGCCTCCGGGAGGTCGACCGGTGCGTCGCCGCCGACCAGGGCCGCGTACATCAGGTGGATCTCCGTGAAGAGGACGCCGACGATCATCGGGTCGACGCACAGGTGGGCGATGCTCGCGTAGAAGGTGAAGTGATCGTCGCCCTGCACCACCCCGAAGAAGAAGCAGTCCCACTGCAGCGGTTGCGGGGTGGAGATGTGCTCGCGCAACTCCTCCGGCGTCAGTCGCCCATGCTCCATCGGGACCAGTTCGATGTCTGCCGGGTCGGCGATCGTGTGCCGCACTATATGGCGCGCATCGCGGTACTCGAACCAGCTGTGGTACGTGTCGTGTCGACGGATGTGCGCGTTGACCGCGTAATTCATCGCGCGGATGTCACATCGGCCCGGGACGTCCCAGGTGAAGATCATCAAGCGCGACATGTCCAGGCCCCGGGCGGCGTGATCGCGGTAGCGCCGAAGATGTTGCGTTTGCTGATAGCTGGGTGGCACCGGGCTGACCGGCGCTTCTGCGGCTTTCGCCTTCGCTGCGGGGGAAGCATGCCAGCAGACGACGGGGCTTGCTTGCGGTGTCCAGTCCCGGAGTGTCGTTATGCCAAACACTGAAAACCCTGCACCTCCGCGCTATTCGGCTCGGCATAGCCCAAGCTGAGCGGCCCACCAAGCGATGCTTCCGGCAACCTACCGTCCGCGCCGATGCCACGGAGCCGAGCTGCCGGCGCGCCCGCTGCTGGCCGCGGCTGAACGTGTCACGCTCCTCCACGAAACCCTTTGGTGGACACCAAATAACGGCGGGCACCGAACCGGCAGGTCCGGCCGCCCCCAGGATTTCTCCAGCCGCAGGTTCAGCTGCGGGAAACTTCAGCATAACCGCTCTGGCTGGGAGCCGCGCTGTGAAACCCCGTGGGGCGTTACGCCTGAATTACGCCCGACTGAACACAAGGTACCGAGATTTGCCGTCCCCGCGGGAGTTCAGCGGCTGACGGTGTCGGCCGGGCGGGTTTCCGGACGGGCCCGGGCCGCGTCCGGTACGGTTGCCCAGCATGTGGATCACCGTGCTGGTGTTGGCCGGCTCGGTGATCTTCGAACCGATACGGCTCGGCTTGGTGATCCTGCTGCTCAGCAGGCGGCGCCCGCTCTTGCAGCTGCTGGTGTTCTTGTGCGGGGGATTCGCCCTGGGGGTCGGCGCGGGTCTCGTGGTGCTCTTCGTCCTGCGGGCCGCGCCGGTCGTGGGCCACCTGAGCGTCGCGGAGGTCCAGATCGCTTCCGGGGTGGTCGCTTTGCTGATCGCGCTGGTGTTGTTCACGAGTTGGTCACTGCGCAGGGTCGCCCGCCCCGTCGACGCGGCGGCCGGCGGTGGCGGAGGAGTTGTCCTGCTGGATCGGGCGGCGCCGAACGCCCGGCAGCGGCTGGCCGACCGCGCACGCGTGTTCTTGCGCGGCGACTCCCTCACCGTGGCGGCGGTCAGCGGGATGGGCGCGTCGCTGCCGTCGGCGAACTACATGGGCTCGATGGCGGCCATCCTGGCCTCGCATGCCGCCCCGGTCGCCCAGGTTCAGGCCCTGCTGGCCTTCAACCTGGTGGCATTCACCGTGGCCGAGATCCCCCTGATCGGTTACCTGGCCGCGCCGCAGAAGACGCGGGCCGCCATGGCCGCGCTGCAAACCTGGCTGCGATCCCGCGGCCACCGCGACGTCGCCGTCCTGGTCGCGGCAGGCGGCTGCTTCATGCTCGTCCTCGGACTGACCGGCGCCGGCGCGGGGTAGCATCCCTGCTATAGCTCGACCGACAGGCCCGAGGAGAGTTCGTGAACAAACTGCTCGCCGGGGCCGTCGCCGTGGGAATGCTGACGTGCACAACGGTTTTCGATGACGGCGTCGCCGGCGCCGACACCGCGCTGATAGTGCCCGGAACTGAGCCCTCCCCGTATGGCCCGCTCAGGTCGCTGTATCACTTCAACCCGGCGATGCAGCCGCAGATCGACGAGAACTATTACAGTCCCGCCGCCGTCCGGCGCGTCGTGCCCTATCCCGGCAGCTTCTGGCCGGTCACCG
>NZ_LZJG01000293.1:0-15372 GCF_001667785.1 Mycobacterium sp. E3247
CCCCGCCACCCGCGGCGGCGAACCACCGGGCCCGCAACATCGCGGTCGGGTTCGTCGGGGCGGTGGCCGCGGGCGTGCTCGTGGCCGCCATTGCGGCGCGGCTGAGGAGGGCGCGGTGAGGTCCACGCTGACCGGGTTCAGCCCGGGCAGCAACCGACGGGTCGTCGGGGTGTGGGTCGTGTTCCTGCTCGCGGTGGCGAGTTGGGCGGCGGCCGGCTACATCGGCGCCGCGGTCGACGCGGTGGTCGGCATCGCCCTGGTCTTCGTCCGGTGGTGGGGTCAGCCCGCGTGGTCGTGGCTGGTGTTGTGGCGCCACGGCCGGCGGCCGATCAGCTGGGACGCCCCACTGACCGTGGCCAACAACCGTTCCGGCGGTGGCGTCCGGGTGCAGGACGGCGTCGCGGTGGTGGCGGTGCAATTGCTGGGCAGGGCGCACCAAGCCACCACGGTGACCGGCTCGGTGACCGTCGAGACCGACAACGTCATCGACGTCGTCGAATTGGTGCCGATGATGCACCAGGCGCTGGGTTTGATGCTCGACTCGATCAGCGTCGTATCACTCGGCTCCCGGCACGGCACCGTCGGGGACTACCCGCGGGTGTATGACTCGGAGATCGGTACCCCGCCATATGCGGGCCGGCGCGAAACCTGGTTGATCATGCGGCTGTCGATCATCGACAACACGCAAGCGCTGCGTTGGCGGACAACCGTTGGCGCCGCGGCCATTTCGGTGGCGCAGCGTATCGCGGGCCTGCTGCGCTGCCAGGGGTTGCGGGCCAAGGTGGCCAACGCCACCGACCTGGCGGAGCTGGATCGCCGGCTGGGGTGTGACGCGATCGAGGGGGACGTGCAGCGCTGGAAGGCCATCCGCGGCGAGGGTGGCTGGATGACGACCTACGCGTA
The DNA here is from genome assembly GCF_001667785.1 of Mycobacterium sp. E3247. Taxonomy (NCBI): domain Bacteria; kingdom Bacillati; phylum Actinomycetota; class Actinomycetes; order Mycobacteriales; family Mycobacteriaceae; genus Mycobacterium; species Mycobacterium sp. E3247. The sequence continues at coordinate 904 of NZ_LZJG01000293.1, forward strand.
TCCGGCCGAGGCGATCAACTCGCGCGTGCTGTCGCAGGCGTGGACACTGCGCGTCGACGAGGTCATCCAGAATGTGACCGTGTACCCGGACGCGACCTGCACGGCGACCATCACCGTGCGCACACCGACACCGGCTCCCACCCCGCCCAGCGTGATCCTGCGCCGGCTCAACGGGGAACAGGCCGCCGCCGCGGCGGCCAACATGTGCGGCCCGCGGCCCCACCTGCGGGCGCTGCGTCCCAGCCCGCTGCCGGAGCATCTGCTCACCGAGATCGGCCCGTCGGGCGTGCTGATCGGGAAGCTGAGCAACGGGGACCGGCTCATGATCCCCGTCACCGACGCCGGTGAACTGTCAAGGGTTTTCGTGGCGGCTGACGACCCGATCGCCAAGCGCATCGTGATCCGCACCGCTGGCGCCGGCGAGCGGGTCTGCGTGCACACCCGCGACATGACGCGCTGGGCCACCGTGCGAATGCCCGAGATCAGCGTCGTCAGCACCGTCCGCCCCGCGCCGCGCACCACCGTCAGCGTCGTGGAGCACGTCGCTTCGATCTCGCCCACCCCGCGACCCGCGACCGTGATCACCGTCGCGCCTGCGGGCACCAGGCTGCCCGAAGGGCACCGGCACAACTTCGAGGTGATCATCGAACAGGTTGGTCCCGCAATGGTGCGGGTCAGCGCGGCGGGCGAGGACTGGCTGGTCGAGATGGACATGTTCCGCGCCGAGAACCGCTACGTGAGTCTCGAGCCGGTCACCATGTCGGTCACATAGGACGTCAAAGAGTTTGAGGCATAGTTCGATGAGCGCACACGATGGGTGATCTGCAAACCGCCCGTAGGCATTTCGACCGGGCCATGACCGTCAAGAACAGGCAGGGCCGGGCGGCTGCGCTGCCCGAGTTCGTCGCCGCCACCGATGCCGACCCGTCGATGGCCGACGCGTGGCTGGGCCGCATCGCGTGCGGCGACAACGACCTGGCCTCGCTGAAGAAGCTCTACGCCACCAGCGAATGGCTGCACCGCGAGACGACCCGCATCGGGCAGACGCTGGCCGCGGAGATCCAGCTGGGCCCCTACATCGGGATCACGGTGACCGACGCGTCGCAGGTGGGGCTCGCGTTGTCGTCGGCGCTGACCATCGCCGGGGAGTACGCCGAGGCCGACCGGCTGCTCGCCAATCGCGACCTGCTGGATGCCTGGGCCAATTACCAATGGCACCAGCTGGCCCGGGCGTTCTTGATGTACACCACGCAGCGCTGGTCGGACGTGCTGCTGACGGCCGCCGAGGAGCTGCCGCCGCAGGCCATCATCATGTCGGCCGTGACGGCGTCGATCTGCGCGCTGGCGGCCCACGCCGCCGCCCACCTGGGGCAGGGCAGGGTCGCCCTGGACTGGCTGGACCGCGTCGACGTGATCGGGCAAACCAACGCGTCGGGCCGCTTCGACGCCGACGTGCTGACCGCCTCGATCGGGCCGGCCGATATCCCGCTGCTGGTCGCCGACCTGGCCTATGTCCGCGGGATGGTGCACCGCCAGCTGCGTGAGGAGGACAAGGCTCAGGTCTGGCTGTCCAAGGCGACCATCAACGGCGTCCTGACCGAGGCCGCGAAGGCGGCTCTGGCCGACCCCAACCTGCACTTGGTCGTCACCGACGAGGAAACCATCGCCAGCCGCACCGACCGGTGGGACGCGTCGACGGCCAAGAGCCGCGATGAGCTCGACGACGACGCCACCGCCGAGCGGCGCGCCGAGCTGCTCGCCGAGGGCCGCGCTCTGCTGGCCAAGCAGGTCGGGCTGGCGGCGGTCAAGCAGGCCGTGTCGGCGCTCGAAGACCAGCTGGAGGTGCGGATGATGCGCCTCGAGCACGGCCTGCCGGTGGAGGGGCAGACCAACCACATGCTGCTGGTGGGTCCGCCCGGTACCGGTAAAACCACCACCGCCGAGGCGCTGGGCAAGATCTACGCCGGCATGGGGATCGTGCGGCATCCCGAAATCCGCGAGGTCCGCCGGTCGGACTTCTGCGGCCACTACATCGGGGAGTCGGGGCCCAAGACCAACGAGCTGATCGAAAAGTCGCTGGGCCGAATCATTTTCATGGACGAGTTCTATACCCTGGTCGAGCGGCACCAAGACGGCACACCCGACATGATCGGCATGGAGGCCGTCAACCAGCTGCTCGTCGCGCTGGAAACGCACCGCTTCGACTTCTGTTTCATCGGTGCGGGATACGAGGACCAGGTGGACGAATTCCTCACCGTGAACCCCGGTTTGGCGGGCCGATTCAACCGCAAGCTGCGGTTCGAGTCGTATTCGCCGGCCGAGATCGTCGAGATCGGTCAGCGCTACGCGGCACCGCGCGCCAGCAAGCTCGACGACGCCGCGCGCGAGGCGTTCCTGGACGCGGCCACCACCATCCGCAATTACACGACCCCCGGGGGGCGGCACGGCATCGACGCCATGCAGAACGGCCGGTTCGCCCGCAACGTCATCGAGCGGGCGGAGGGCTTCCGGGACACCCGCGTGGTCGCGCAGAAGCGTGCCGGCCAGGCGGTGACCGTCGAGGACCTGCAGATCATCACCGCCCCCGACATCGAGGCCGCGGTGCGCAGCGTGTGTTCGGACAACCGTGACATGGCGGCCATCGTCTGGTAGTCGCCATCCATTGGACGGCGGGCGGACACCCGCCGTTCCGGTGGCGTTCATATTCCACCCGCGCGGGGAAAAGCGTGCCGCGACGGCTCTTTGGGGGCTCCAGGCGCCGCCGGGCGTAACCCGGCGCACTCTCGAGGAAACGCGTCATCGATGCGGCCGGGCATGCTTAAGATGCAGGCGGCGCCACGTCCGCGAATACTGCTCCCGAATGGTCGGCGGGCAGGACCAGCGCCGCGGCTGATCGAAATGGAGTGTCCGGCGGTGCACCGTATCTGGCTGATCACGGTGACGCTGACGATCGTGCTGTTCACCGCGCCCCCCGCGTCGGCGGTCGCCCCGCCCTCGATCGACCCGGCCGCGATGCCGCCCGACACAACGGGACCTGACCAACCGCTCGAACAGCGCCGCGTTTGCAAGGCCCCATTGACGTTGCCGGGAACCAACTTTCACGATCCACCGTGGGCCGACGCGTACCTGGGCGTCGGCGCGGCACACCGGTTCGCGACGGGCGCCGGCGTCACGGTGGCCGTCATCGACACCGGGGTGGATCCCTCGCCTCGGGTCCCCGCCGAGCCGGGTGGCGACTTCGTCGTTGCCGACGGCGACGGCCTGTCCGACTGCGATGCGCACGGGACGCTGATCGCGTCGATCATCGCCGGCCGGCCCGCGCTGACCGACGGATTCGTCGGCGTCGCACCGGACGCCCGGGTGATCTCGCTGCGCCAGACGTCGGAGGCGTACGAGCCGAAGGACAACCAGGCCAACCAGAACGACCCCAACGCGTCGCCCGCGGCCGGATCCGTCCGCAGCCTGGCCCGCGCGGTGGTGCATGCCGCCAACTTGGGCGCCAACGTGATCAACATCAGCGAAGCGGCATGTTTCAAGGTGAGAAAGCCGGTCGACGAATCCACGTTGGGAGCGGCCCTCAATTACGCGGTCAACGTCAAGAACATCGTGGTCGTCGTCGCGGCCGGCAACACCGGTGGCGACTGCGCGCAGAACCCGCCGCCCGACCCGTCCATGCCGAACGACCCCCGCGGGTGGCAGCAGGTGCAAACGATCGTCACGCCGGCGTGGTACGCACCGTTGGTGTTGGCCGTGGGCGGTGTCGGCCAGAACGGGGCGCCGAGCCCCTTCTCGATGCACGGCCCGTGGGTGGGTGCGGCGGCGCCGGCGGAGAACATCGTCGCGCTCGGTCCCGACGGCGAGCCGGTGGACGCCCTGCCCGGCAAGGACGGCCCGGTGCCGATCGCCGGCACTTCGTTCGCCGCCGCGTACGTCTCCGGGCTCGCGGCGCTGCTTCGGCAGAAGTTCCCGGACTTGGCGCCGGCGCAGGTCATCAACCGGATCACGGCCAGCGCGCGCCACCCCGGCGGCGGCGTCGACGACGCTGTCGGGGCGGGCACAGTCGATGCGTTCGCGGCACTCACATGGGCTATTCCGGCCGGCGCCCCGGCGGCTACACCGTTGATTGTCAACCGGATTCAGCCCCCGGCCCCCGTGCCGCCGCCTGATCACGGGCCCATCACCGTTGTCGCCGCGGGCATCTTCGGCCTGCTGGTCGCGTTGGGGCTGGCCACCCTGACCAGACAAGCTCTGCGAAGGCGCTGAATCGCATGAGGGCCTTCCGGTTACGGTTCTCCAGCGGCCACGCGTTGTGGGTCGCGGCGATCGCGCCGCTGTGCATCCTCTTGTTCATGAGAACCCGCTACCAATGGGCGGGACCCACTCTGGTGGCGGTGGCCGCGGTACTTGCCTTGGTGACGTTCCGCGGTCGCCGGCTGACCGGTTGGATCGGTACCGCGTGCGCCTGGCTGGTGCGGCGCCGCAGGCGGCCCGACGTTCCCTCCGAGCCGGCCGTCGGCGCCACCGTGCAGCCGGGAGAGCATGTGGCCGTGCGCTGGGAGGGCGAAGTCCTGGTCGCCGTCATCGAACTCATCCCCCGACCGTTCACACCGACGGTCATCGTCGACGGGCATGCGCATACCGACGACGTCGTGGACACCCGGCTGCTCGAGCAACTGTTGGAGATCAACTGCCCCGACCTGGAGGCCGACATCGTCTCGGCCGGCTACCGGACCGGTAAGCCGTCGTCGGCCGAGCTGCTCAGCCTCTACCAGCAGGTGACCGGCACCGACCCGGCTCCAGCGCACCGGCGGACCTGGATCATGCTGCGCGCCGAGCCGCAGCGCACCCGCCGCTCGGCGCAGCGGCGCGACCATGGAGTGGCTGGGTTGATCCGCTACCTGGTGTCGTCGGCGACGCGTATCGCCGACCAGCTCGCCGGGCACGGCGTCGACGCCGTCTGTGGACGCAGCTTCGATGATTACGACCACGCCACCGAGATCAGCTTCGAGCGGGAACGCTGGTCAAAGATCAAGGGCAGCAACAACTTCACCGCGGCCTACACCGCGATCGGAGGGCCGGACGTGTGGTGGTCGGTGCACGCCGACCACACCATTACCCGGGTCCGGGTGGTGCCCGGCAGGACGCCGCAGTCGACGGTGCTGCTGACCACCTCGGAGTCGCCGAAGAAGCCACGGGGTTTCACCCGCCTGTCCGGGAGCCAGCGCGCCGCGCTGCACGGCCAGTCCCTGGTCCCCGACCGGCACTACCAGCTCCCGATCGGGTCGGCGGGCGTGCTGGTGGGCGAGACGGCGAACCAGTACCCGGTGTACATGCCGTTCGACGACATCGACACGAGTATCAATTTCGGTGATGCCCGCGCATTCATGCAATTTGCGGTGCGGGCCACCGCCTCGGGCGGCAACGTCACGCTCGGGCCGCGTTTCACCGAGTTCGCCGAGTTGATCGGTGCGCACGTAGGGCCGGAATCGAAGGTGGCGTGGCCCCACGCGACCACCTATCTCGGACGTCACCCGGGGGTAGCACGGGTGACGCTGCGCCACAACGTGATCAGCACTCCGAGGCATCGCCAGCTACCCATCCGACCGGTATCGCCGCCCGAGGAGAGTCGCTACCAGAGCGCGCTGCCGCGCTAGGGAAACGGTCGGCAAACTCCGGGTGTCATCGCACAAACGGCCAGGGTGTGCGGCGGGCAACAAGCAAAAAAGCCGTCACTGACCGGCGTCGGGTCACCCTAGACTGAGGGTCTGCCGTGGAGCGAGGCCATACCGGTAATCGGCCACGCAGCCAGGCGTCCCCGAGATTGAAGGAACCTCGCACATGACTAGCAGGGAACCACACCCGCAGGTTACTGAGACGTTGGCGCAGTTCGAGCGGTTCAACAAGGCCCTCGAGGACCAGATGCACCTCACGAACACTGAATCGTTCACGGCATCGGACGAGACGGAAACCGTCGAAGTGACCATCAACGGGCATCGGTGCCTCGTCGACCTGCATATCGAAGACGGGCTGCTGCGGCTGGGCGCCGACACGGTGCAGCGGCGCATCAACGAGGCGCTGGCCAACGCGCAAGCCGGCGCGACCGAAGCCATCCAAGCTCAGCAAGCGCAGCTGGTCGCCAACCTCACCGACATTCTCGGTTCCCTGCAAAACACCGTGGGCATGAGCTGAGTAGCTCCACGACCGGCCACGTTTTGTGATGCCCGCCTGACAGCCGCGCGGGAGACGGCCGTGCAGCTTTTCGTCACGGGGCCACCACGATCCGGGATGACCATGGTCACCCAGTTCCTCAACCACCATGACAACATCAGGATTTTCGACGAGATCGATCTGATCCAGGTCGGCAGGTACGGCGAGTCGGTGATCGGCACGCTGCAAGCGTTTCTGCTGGAGCGAGGCGTCTACCTGGACTACCGGCGCCGCGCACGGGAAACGGCCGACCCGGCACTGGTCCTGCGTACGTTGATGGGCGAGATCGCCGGCCCCGGCGTCATCTGGGGCGAAAAGAACCCCAGGTATGCGACCCAGCTGGCGGCCCTCAAGCGCAGCTTTCCGGAGGCCGCGGTGCTCTTCGTCCTGCGCGATCCCCGAGAGGTGGTGAATTCCTGTCTGGTGCACCGGGAATCGCCCCACCGGACACCGATGGACTTCTGGATCAAGGATTCGGTTGCCGAAGCGCTGGCGCTGGTGGATAGCAGCCTGGAGCCGCTCGAGACCGCCGACGCCGAGTTGGTCGTCCTGCGCTACGAGGACTTCGCGCGGCGACCGACGGCGACGCTCGACGCGGCCCTGGGCCGGAGGGGTCTCACCTTTTCCGACAGCGCCGTCGCGCTCGCCCATTCAGCGCCCGAGACCGTCGGCGACCATCAGTTCTTGCGCGACGGCGTTCCGCTGCCGTGGAAGGTCGGCAACCTTTCGCCCTTGCGCCAAGCGCCACCCATCCGGGGCCGGGTCGACGCGGGCGATCGGGTCTGGGGCCAGGTTGAAACCCTTGCGCGGCGGTTCGGTTACGACTGAACGGGTCCCGCGGACACCGGCAGAGTCTAAGCTTTGCCGGAGGATGGTCGGTTCTGAGCGAAACCCCAGTTTCCCCGGGCGGGACTCGGTAGCCGCCGAGCGCGGCGTGCCAAGGGATCTGCTGCGGGCGGACACGCCCGCGGCATGTTTCGTCTCCAATATCGGGGACTCCCTGTTGACGTTGCCGGCGCTGAGAGCGATGGCCGAAATGTTCACGTCCCCGCTCACGCTGATCTGCCCCAAGGTGGTGTTCGACCTGTGCTTCCGGGAGATCAGCGACCAACATGTGGACACCACGGGATTGCCCCTGGCGGGACCGCACCCCTTACCGGGATCGCTGCCCCGGGCCCGCGATTACGAAACCCTGGCGGCGGAGATCGGCGCCGTCGATGTCTTTATCGACACCCTGACGTGGAGCGCCTTGTCCAGCACCGTCATTCGACCTCTGGTTGAACGCCTGGCGCCGACGACGACCATCGGCTTCTCGACCGACTACGGTTATGACTACGTGGTCCCCAGGGAACAGATCCACTACGCCGACTTGATGTTCAAGTTGCCGCGCCTGTTCGATCCTTCGCTACGTATCGAGAGCTACGCCCAGCCGCTACCCATTCCACCAGCGGTGCAGGAACAGGCGCGGGCGATCCGCGCCGACGTACCCGCGGGGGTCAAGGTGCTCGTCGTGCACGCCGACACCGATTGGGCGGAAAAACGTTGGCCCGCTACCAGGTTCATCGACCTGCTGGACCGGTTCTTGTCGCGCCGCCCCGATTTCGTGGCCTGGGTCGTGGGGATGGGGCATGAGGAGCTCAACGTCGGGCGTGAGCGTGACCGGGTGATTCCCCGGCTTGGGCTCCCGCTCGACCTGACCATGAGCATGGTGGCCAGCGCGGACCTTTTCGTGGGGATCGATTCGTGCATGTTGCATACCGCCGACCTGGCCCGGGTCCCGGGCGTTGGGTTGTTCGGTGTGACGCGGTCCGAGACCTGGGGCTTCCGGTTTGGGCCACACCGGCACCTCGACATGCCGCTGATGGCGGATATCGCCGTGGAGGCGGCGCTCGATGCGATGGAGGATCTGGCCGGAGAGCGCGTGTAAGCCATGGCCGCCGAACCGGTTTCGCCGGTACACCCAGGACGATGGCCCGAAGCCGCCGGCTAACGCGACGCGACACGGTCGGTTTATGGTTCTAAGCTCTGCGAAGGATGGTCGGATTGAGCGAAATGACGGTGCTGCAGGGCGGTCACGCGGTCACGGTTGAGCGTGGCATGCTGGGCCAGTTGCTGCACGCGCGTACGCCCACAATCTATTTCTCCACGCTCATCGGTGACTCGGTGCTGACGCTGCCGACTCTGCGCGCGTTGGGCGAGATGTTCACCGCCCCGCTCACGCTGGTTTGCCCGAAGATCGCCCACGACCTGTGCTTCCGCGAAGTGGATTCCCGCCTTGTCGACATCACGGGCTCGCCGCCGGTCGGGCCCTCGTTGGGGCCACCCTCAAACCGAATCCTCGACTATGACGCCGTGGTGTCCGAGATCGGCCCTGTCGACCTGTTCATCGATGCCGTGCCGTGGGAGGTGCCTTCGAACGCTTTCCTGCGACCTCTGCTGGAACGTCTCGCACCCGCGACAAGCATTGGCTTCCCGACCGGCGTTGCGTACGACGTTGTGCTGCCGCGCGATGTGCCGCACTCGGCCGACCTGGCGTTCAAGTTGGCGTTGCTGTTCGATCCTTCGGCGCGGATCGAGGCCTACGCGCAGCCGGTGCCCATCCCAACGCCGGTTCAGCAGGACGTTCGATCAATCCGTGCCGCTTTACCCTCGGGGACGAAAGTGCTTGTCGTGCACGCCGATACCGGTTGGGCGAAGAAGCGGTGGCCGGTCGGCAGGTTCGTCGAACTGCTGGACCGGTTCTTGTCACGCCATCGCGATTTCGTGGCCTGGGTCGTCGGGATGGGACACGAGGAGCTCAACGTGGGGCGCGAGCGCGACCGCGTCTTTCCCTATCTCGGGGCGCCGCTTGACCTCACGATGGGCCTGGTCGCCGAGGCCGATCTTTTCGTGGGGATCGACTCCTCGATGCTCCATGCCGCCGATTTGGCGCGCGTGCCGGGGGTCGGGCTCTTCGGCCCGACGCGGTCGGCGACGTGGGGGTTTCGGTTCGCGCCGCACCGGCACATCGATGCGGACAGCATGCTGGACATCACCGTGGAGCGGGTCCTCAGCGCGATGGAGGAGCTCGCCGAAGAGCACGTCCATACCGCGGCGCGACTTCGGGCCGATGCACCCGCTGGCGCACAAGACGATTCGCCCGACGCGGAGCTGCTGTCCGCGGTGCGGCAGTTCCACGACACCGCGCTGTCCTGGCATGGCGCCGAGCCCGCCAGCGCCGCCGATGACGGCAGCATCGCGGCCAAAGCCCTGCACCTGCACGCGATGAACTTCGGCTTGTGGCATCACGAAGACGCAGTTCGCAGGCCCGGTGCCGGCGACAACGAGGTGGCTCGCAGGAAACGTTGCATCGACGACCTCAACGCCCGGCGCAACGCCGCCATCGAAGACATCGACGCCGCCCTGCTCGCTCGCCTCAATCCCAGCCCGAGCGCCGCGCTGCACACGGAAACCCCCGGCACAATCGTCGACCGACTTTCCGTCCTGACGCTGCGGATCTTGCACACGAACCGATCGGAACACGGCGCCTCGCACCTCGGAGTGCTCGAGGAGCAGTACGACGACCTCCTACGCGGGCTCGAGCGGTTCCTCACCCGGATGCGAGACGGCGACCTCAGATTCAAGCTGTACAGGCAATTCAAGTCGGCAGATCAGCGAGGTTACTGTGCGCTGTTCGAGTCCCGCGACGCGTGACGGCCCGGATCAATAGGCCGCCGAGTTCCACCATTCTTCCCAGTCCAGATACGGGTCCTTGTGCTCTTCGTATTGAAGGTGCAGCGCCAGCGACGGTATCGGGGTGAAAAGTGTCACCTGCTCCCGCCAGATCTCGTTGATCGTCGACGCTTCGAAGATGTGATTCGCCACGCCGTAGGGAGTGCTCGAGTATCGCGCGAGCCGGTCGAAAAGCTCCCAATTCCTCCGTAACGTCCCCACTTCGACCCAGCAGGTATTCGTGGTATGTGTATTGGTGCGCCAATGCCTTTTCGTGCCGTACACCACGCGACAATCCTCACGACTGAATATCATGCTCCAATAATTTTTGGGATCGTCGTACGGATGCAGGGCCACTTCCCGCCCGCCGAGCTTGTCCTTGAACAACGCGTGCGCTGCCAGCATCTCCTCGATGGCCGAAGGCGTATGCAGATAATCGTCCTCGACGAAATAGACCACCTCGCGAGCATCGTCGCGCGCACGGGAAAACGATGCCAGGCAGGATGCGTTGTAGCCCCTGTCCTCGAGTGCGACGAATTCAACCGGATAGCTGCATGTCGAAAGTATCCGCCGCAGAATCGAGACGGTCTCGGCCGACGAGTGGTCATCGAAGACCCGCAAGACGATGTCGCCGTCGGCTTGATTGATCGATGTCACGAGCGACCGCGCGCAGCGCAGCATGATTTCGCTTTTCGGGGCGCCGACGTATCGGTGCGCCCCGTGCACGCTTATGTCGGAATGGGTCTGAAGGTGTATGTCGAGTTTCACTGCCGGCTAGCGTAGCCGATTTCGGGCCCAGCCCGTCTTGTGCCGGATGTTCCGGGGCGGCACTGACAGCGTGTTAGCGTAACGCGGTGTATTGGATCGCGAATGGTCCCGACATCGCGGTGAGACGCCATTTTACCGAATCCGATTGGAACCGCACTCTGGTCAGAGAACTCCAATCCCGCCGGGTGAACATCGTTTTTGATGTCGGCGCGAATTCAGGACAATACGCTGCCGGGCTCCGTGCGGCCGGCTTCGAGGGCCGCATAATCTCTTTCGAGCCGCTGTCCGGGCCGTTCTCCGTGTTGGAACGCGCGGCATCGGGCGATCCGCTTTGGGATTGCCAGCAGTGTGCGCTCGGCGATCATGACGGGACGATCGAGATGAACGTCGCAGGCAACTCGGGTGCCAGTAGTTCGGTGTTACCCATGCTGGAGAGCCACCGGGATGTCTATCCTCAGGCGAACTATGTCGGGACCGAGGACGTGGCGATATGCCGACTCGATTCCGTCGCGCCGGCTCTGCTGCGGCCGGGCGACGTGGCCTTTCTCAAGATCGACGTGCAGGGGTTTGAGAAACAGGTGATCGCCGGGGGCGAGTCAACGGTCAATCGCCATTGCGCGGGGGTGCAACTCGAATTGACCTTCGTGCCATTGTACGAAGGTGGCATGCTCGCCCAAGAGGCCCTTGATCTGGTGCAATCCCTGGGTCTCACCCTGAGGGGGTATCTCCCATTCTTTATCGACGTACGCGATGGCCGAGTATTGCAGGCCGACGGGGTCTTTCTCCGTGGCGGCGAATGATCCGAAATGGTCGGGGAACCGGTTCGCGGCCCGCTGACCTGCGGCGGCCGGTCGAGCGCGCCCCCCGCTCGGGCCGAACGGCGAGAACCGGTCCGTCACACGGCGTTCCACCTCGGTCCGCGGTTGCCGTAATCCGAATTCCCGGTGCGCTCCGGCACCCGAATCGGTGCACCGCAAAGCCGCACCAAACGGCGTCATCAGGCAAAAAATCGCCGCGCGTGGGCCCTGTTCGGTGGAATAGGATGGCACACGGTAGTGGCTGCGGCGTCACTGCACCGCCCGCATGGCCGGCAAGACGAGAGGGGTGGTGGTCGGTGGTTACGCCATCTCTGCCTACCGGTGTCGCCGGAGCGGGCGTGCTCCTCGGCGACACCGGCGCTGTGTCGCACCGCCGATTGCGGGATCGCCCGTTTTCCGGACCCGCGCACGACCGTTCCCTCGATGGCGTACCCAGGACATGAGCAACCGAGGATGCTGGCTTCAGCACAAGGAGAATGAGCCGACATGACGCAGACGCTGAACGTGGAATACCAAGAGCTCATGGCGCGCGCGGACGAAATCGAGCGACCCCTTCCCGCAATCCCTTCCACCAACCCGCCGGGACCGTGCGAGATCTCTTTCGTCAAGGATGCCGCTGTACAGCTCGCGCAAAACGCGGACCAGATGCGGACGTATCTCAAGGCGTGCCAACGGGAATGGCGGACCCTGGCGAAATCGCTGCGGAATGCGGCCAAGGCGTACGAAGAGGCCGACGAGGGATCCGCGGCGGCCATCGACAAGACCATGAACGACGGCTCGGGAGGGACGTCGGCTTCCGCGGGCGCAAGCGAACAAGTCTCGGCCCTGTGCGATCCGGACGAGGATTACAGCGGATATCTGCCGCCGCCACCGCCACCGCCACCGGCGTTCCAATATCCCTATTACGAGGTCCGCCAGGCCGCGAAGGATATCGAAGCCGGCGACCAGGGCAGAGGCTTCCGGGCATTCGCGACCGAATGGGATACGTTCCAGCTGACTTTCCAGCGGGAGACCAGCGACCGGTTCCGCCCCTTTGTCTCGTGGGAGGGCGACGCCAGGACGGCCGTTGAGACGAACTTCGCCCAACAGCGGCAATGGATATCTTCGATGGTCGCGAAGTGCCGCCAGCTTGCCAAACAGGCCAACATCGTCGTGGACGCCCACAAAAAGGCCACCCTCACGACCGGCTACCAAAACCAGCACGCGCAGGAAGGCGCGCATCCCACCACATACGAAGTGTCGCAGTGCGATTATTGGTACAAGCGCTACACACAATACAGCCAGTGGTACATATCGCTCGCCATCGAATGGTACGAGAAGCTGCAGGCACAGTCCGAATCGGCGCTGGCCCAATACGTTTCGAGCGGACAGATACCGCTGGCGCAGATCGTTCCCGACAACCCGGTGCCGGCCACACGCATTGACGCCCCGAAGACCGACGACGGCACCGACGACCCCAGCAAGCCCGACAACCCGTTCGATCCCGACAACCCGTTCGACCCCAACAACCCATTCGACCCGAACAACCCCCTCAACGACGGGGGCTCTCCGCCGGCCGCCGCGCCCACCGTCCCGTCGGTTCCCGGCATGCCCACGGCGCCGCCGGGGGCGGACACCGCGAAGCTGGACCAGGCCGTGAAGGACTTGAAGAAGGGGGCCGCCGGCATGAAAGGGGGGGTCAAACCGGCGTCGCTCGGGGGCGGCGGCGCCGGCATGCCCTCGATGCCGTTACAGCCCGCGACGGAAACCGGCGCGGCCGCCGGTCCCGCGTCGGCGGCCCCGGGGGCCGCGGCGGCTGCGGGCCGCGGGGTGCCAGGCGTGGGCGGCGCGATGGGCGGGGGCATGGGCGGCATGGCGCCCATGGGCGGTCAAGGCCAACAAAATGCCGGCAAGGGCAAGCGCGTGCAGTCCGAGGACGAGTCGATGTACACCGAGGAGCGGCAATGGACGGAGGGCGTCATCGGCAATCGACCGCGCAAGGCCGGCGGCCCTGACAAGTAATCAACGCCCGGCCGGTCGGTCATTTTGCCGCAGTTAGCCTGTCCCCACGTCGATTACGCTTATTACCCATGAGCTTCGGCACCCGCCAACTCCCGGGTTCGCCCATGCCGGCGGCATGTTCGGAGAGGGGAGAGGAGTAGGCGATGGGTATTGCCAAGCCGACCGGTGCATACTCCGAGCAGATGCTCGAGCCGGGCGGGTGGCCGGAAGTCGATGAGGATGCCCTCTACGACCGGGCCGTGGAGTACACCCAGGTGTTGCGGGAAGTCACAGACGTCTTGGACACCTGCCGGTATCAACGGAACGAGATCTTCGGTGGCGGTGTCTGGTCGGGCGGCGCGGCGAGCGCCGCGGACGGCGAGCTGGGGACGAACATCAACGAGTTGATGACGCTGCAAAACGGCCTGGCCACCATCATCACCTGGGATCGGTATACCGCCCAGTCGATCGAGCAGGCCAAGTCGGACATCACCGAGAACGTCGAAACCGCGCAGCAGCAGATCAGCATTCTGGAAAGCGATTCCGGCCTGGACGCCGCCGAGCGCACCACGGCCATCAACAACGTGGTCGCAACGACGCTCGGGGCCAACGTCAGCACGATGGAAGGCACGGCGGAGCGAATCCTGGCGAGCAAGGCGTGGAAGCCACCGCCTAACGCCCTGGACGACCTGCTCGACCAGAAGACGCCGCCCCCCCTCACGCTTCCCGATTCGACGCCGCAGACCCCGCCGGTCGAGGAAGATCGACCGCGGCCCGTCCCCGAGCAACCGAGCACGGTACCGCCGGCGCCGGCGCCACCCATGACGCCCGCGCCCTCGCTGCCCGGGATGCCGACGCCAGGCGGTGGCGTCGGCGGCGGTCCTCAGCCCACTCCGGCAGCGCCGCCCGCCACCGACCGGCCGCCTGTGCCCGGGGCGCCCGCTCCCGGTGCCCCAGCCCCCGGGGCGCCCGGCGTCGCGGGGCC
>NZ_LZJG01000294.1:0-7709 GCF_001667785.1 Mycobacterium sp. E3247
TCCTCGCCGTCGACGGCGATGCGGCCGCTCCAGCTGCCGAGCTGGGCGAACCGCTGGGCGTCCAGCGTCACCCGGTTGCCGGACCGCATGAGGTGCGGCTGCTCCTGCACGACGTTGAACAGGCCTTCCCAGGTGAGATCGGCTGCGATGCCTTCGGTTTCGTCCAGGACCAACCGCAGTTTGCGCAGCGGCTCGATGACCTCGATCCGGTAGCCGTTGACGTGCTGGTTGAGCCGGTCCTGGTCGATCGCGTCGCACAGGTGCACCGCGGTCTGGGTGTCCCCGCGCCGAACCAGGAAGAACGCGTCCTTGACGCCCAGGTTGGGGTAGTAGCCGATGCCGCTGATGACGAAGATGTCGCCCGTGCGGTCGTGGGCGTTGAAGTAGGAGCGGTCGTAGAAGTTGCGGTCCGAGGAGCCCGGCCAGGCGATCGGCTGCGGAACCTGATGAACCGGGAACTCGTCGAGCGGTCCGAGCATTAGTGGTCCTCTCCGATCAAACTGCGCATCAACCCGGCGTGGTAGAACAGCGACTCGACGTCGTCGGGTTTCTCGGTTTCCCCGAAGTGCACCCGGCGCGCGCCGGTGCGCATGAACACGCAGGCCCACATGACGCCTGAGTAGACGTAGAACCAGCGCAGGTCACCGACTTCCACGCCGCTCAGCCGCCGATAGGTGGCGCGGACGTCGTCCTCGCGCATCACCTCGGGCAGGCCCGGCAGCCCGGCCAGCCCGGTCAGCTCCTGAAACACCATGTGCGCGTAGATCATCCACGCCACGTCGAGCTCGCGCGGGCCGAGGGTGACCATCTCCCAGTCCAGCACCGCCACCGGCTCGAAGTCGCGGTACAACACGTTGCCCACCCGTGCGTCGCCCCACAGCAGCACGGGTTCACGCGCGGCCGCGTCGGCCGGCCAATGGTCCTCCAGCCAGGCGAAGGTCCGCTCCAGCAGCGGCGAGCGGCCGATGTCGGGCACCGCGAAGTCGTACCACGACCGCACCCAGTTGAAGTGCCGGCGCAGCGCGGTGTCGCCGGCTTGGTCGTCGGTCAGGAAGCCGAACGCGTTCTCCGCGTTGGGGATCGAATGCAACTTGGCCAGCACTCCGACGGTCGCGTCCTGCAGTTCCCGCTGGCGCTCGGCCGGCGCGTCGGCGAACCAGTTGTTGCCGAAGGTGTAAGGCATCACGTCCGGGGGCACCACACCTTCGACGTAGTCCATCACGAAGAAGGGGGTGCCAAGCACGTCGCCGGTGGGCTCGAGCCAGCGCACCGGCGGGACGGGGACGTCGGTGAGTTCGCCGACCTTCCGGATGACCTCGAATTGGTGGTCAAGCCGGTAGGTCGGGAACACCTGGACGTCTTCGGCGGCCGGGGCCACCCTGGTCACCAGCTTCTGCTCGGTGGGCTTGCCGTCCTGGCGCCAACGGGCCGTCAGGATGATGGTCTCCGAGGACATTCCCGTCGAGTCGACGCCGCTTTCGACGGTCACCTCCGGCTCCGCGCCGGGGGGCAGGACGGTCGAGAGCCAGTTCGACATCACCGCGGGTAGCGTCGTGACGTCTCGGCTGGAACGCTGAAGCCGGTCGACCTTGTCGAGCACGGGTTCGTTGGCCACGGGGGCCTCCATTCTTTGAGCCTTCAACTCGTCGAGACGTCGGCGCGGCAATTACGATACGGTAGGTAGCGTTATGAAAGCAGACCCGTCCGCCATTGACAAGGCCCCCGGCGCCGGCCGCCCGCGGGACCCGCGTATCGACTCGGCCATCCTATCGGCCACCGCGGAACTGCTTGTCCAAATGGGCTACTCCAACCTCAGCCTGGCGGCGGTCGCCGAGCGCGCCGGAACCACCAAATCGGCGCTCTACCGCCGGTGGTCCAGCAAGGCCGAACTGGTACACGAGGCGGCCTTCCCGGTGGCGCCCACCGCGCTGCAGGCGCCCGCCGGGGACTTCGCGGCCGACATCCGCATGATGATCGAGGCCACCCGCGACGTCTTCACCACGCCGGTCGTCCGCGCCGCCCTGCCGGGCCTGGTGGCCGACATGACCGCCGACCCCGCCCTCAACGCCCGGGTGATGTCCCGGTTCGCGGACCTGTTCGCGACGGTGCGGGTGCGGCTCAGTGACGCCGTCGATCGGGGTGAGGCGCATCCCGATGTGGATCCGGACCGGTTGATCGAGTTGATCGGGGGAGCCACGATGCTGCGCATGCTGCTGCGCCCGGAGGACGCGCTCGACGATGCGTGGGTGGAGCAGACCGCCGCCATCGTGGTGCACGGGGTGACGCGGTGACGGCGCGGCTGGCCGGACGGGCCGCGATCGTCACCGGCGGCAGCCGCGGACTGGGCCGGGCGATCGCGCTGGCCCTCGCCGCGGAAGGCGCCGCCGTCGCGGTCGCGGGACGCACCGAGCAGGTGTGGGACGAGCGGTTGCCCGGAACCATCGGCGAGACGGTCGCCGCCATCGAGGCCGCGGGCGGACGCGCGGTGGCGATCCGGGCCGACCTGACCGAACGCGAGGACGTCGCCCGGTTGGTGGGCGCGGCGCGAGAAGCCCTGGGGCCCATCACGATTCTGGTGAACAACGCGGCCTTCACCGCGCCCGGCCGGCCCCGCCCTCCCGGCGGCGAACCTCGCGCCCAGTCCGCCAAGCCGGGAGGCGCCGCCAAGCCGGCAAGCGGTGCCGCCAAGCCGGGCTGGCCGGGATTCCTCAGCGTCCCGCTGACGGCGTATCGCCGGCATTTCGACATCGCCGTCTTTGCCGCCTACGAGCTGATGCAGCTGGTCTGCCCCGACATGATCCAGGCGGGCCGCGGGTCGATCGTCAACATCAGCTCGGTGGCATCGAGGCTGCCCGGAAACGGGCCGTACCCGGACCGCAGCGGCGGCGTGCTACCCGGCTACGGCGGATCCAAGGCGGCGCTCGAGCATCTGACCCAGTGCGCGGCATTCGATCTCGCCGATCACCACATCGCGGTGAATGCCCTGTCGCCGTCGAAACCGATCCTCACCCCCGGGCTGGCCTACTACGCCCGGGAGTTCGACGATACCGCCGAGGCGGACGAATTCGCCCGGGCCGCAGTGGAATTGACGGTGGTCGATCCCGCGAAGGTCACCGGACGCACGATCGGTCATCTGCAGGTGCTCGACGGCTCTTTCCGGCCGTTCGAGCCCGACTAAGCCGGTCTCGTCACCGTGACCGCGTTGATGGTCCCGGCATGCAGCCGTTGCCATTTCGGCGACCGGAATCCCGCCTGCAGCAGCAGGCGCTCGGCGCGCCGCCGGGTGCGGGCCTTGCCGCGGCGGGTGATGGCCAGCGTCGGCACCAGCCACAGCGAGAACCGGTCGACGAGCACCAGGCTTCCGCCCGGCCGCAGCACCCGGGCGCACTCCAGCAGACCCACCAGCTGATCGGACCAGTGATCGAATGACGTGGTGCTGACGACCAGGTCGAAGGCGCGGTCGGCGTAGTTGAGCTCCTCGGCCACGCCGCGGGTGAAGCTCAATCGCGGGTCGCGGGCGAGACCGGTTGCGACGGAGACCATCTGGGGGGCCGGGTCGATCCCGCACAGATGTTTGGCCCCCGGGTAGCGGCGGGCCAGCAGCCCCAACAGGTAGCCGGTGCCGCATCCGACGTCGAGCACATACTCGGGGGCGGTGACGGTCGCCACGGCCAGCTGCGCGGTGCGCTCGGCGATTTCGTGGTGCAGCCGACCGCGAAAGCCCTGGTCGTAGCGGGGGGCGCGGTCGTCGTACGCGGCGACGTCCCGATGCGGTGGCACGCGCTGAGTGTCTCACCGGGCGGGCCGCTTGGCGAGGATTTCAACGCGGGGTCCCGGGTCTCCAGCCGATCGGCGACCGCGACGCGAAGTCGCGGTGGATGAACCGCCGACTGTGGATAACTTCCCGCCTGACGTGCCAGGATGAGGCAAAGCAGTGCCGCAACAACCGGTCGGGTGGTATGCCGATGCCCGGTATGGACAAGCCCACGGGGCGAGCCGTCGCCCTGGTCGTGCTGCTGCTTGTCCTCTCCGCCGCCCTGCGCGGCTATCTGCCTTCCCCGCATCCCGCCGCACGTGCGGAGCCAACCGGCGGCCGGGCGGCGCTGATTTTCGTGGTGGCAGCCCTCGGGGTCACGCTCGCCCTGGTGACGATCGCGGTCATCGCGCGGCTGCGCGACCCGCGGGCAGCGGCGCCCCAGGCCGGTCAGCTGTCGGAGATGCTCGGCACCGGCAGGGGCCGGCCGAGCTGGCGGGTGCTGCTGATCGGGCTGGCGGTCATCGTGGCGTGGCTGCTGATCGTGTGGACGGCGTCCCACCTGTTGGCCTCCCACGACGTCGGCCGGGCGCCGCCCCCGCCGGCGAGCGGTGCGCCGTCGTCGGAGAGTGCGAACGCCCGGCCGGCACAGCCCCATCCGCGAAACGGCGATATGTTCGGCATCCTGCTCGCGGCCACCGTGCCGATGCTGTTGGTCATCGTCACCGGGACGGTCGTCGCGTCGCGGCGGCGGTGGCGGGCGGTGGCGACCGGCGCCGGGGCCGCCGCGGACGATCACGCCGAATCCCCGGCGCCACCGTCACGTTCGGAATCGTTGGCGCGCGCGGCCGAACGTGGCCTGGCCGAGATGGCCGACCCCAGCCGTGAACCTCGCGAGGCGATCATCGCCTGCTACGCGGCGATGGAACGCGAGCTGGCCAACGTGCCCGGCGCCGTCCCGCAGGACTTCGACACCCCGACCGAGGTGTTGGCCCGCGCCGTCGAACACCGCGCGCTGCACGCCGACAACGCCGTGCAGTTGGTGAACCTGTTCGCCGAGGCGCGGTTCAGCCCGCACGTGATGACCGAGGCTCACCGCGACATGGCGGTGCGCGTTCTGCAGTTGGTGCTCGACGAGCTGGGCTCACGGAGCGCCGCATGAAAAAGACTCTGGCCCTGGGCGTCTGCTTCATCGTCGGCATCGAGCTGCTCGCACTGCTGCTACCCGATCGCCGGCTGGTGCTGGCCGCCTCCGGCGGCGCACTGGCCCTGGTGCTGCTCACCGTCCGTCGCGTGCTCGGGCGCGGAATGCAGCCCGAGGCGGACGCCGAACCCGACGATCTCGGGGATTCATTGCGCCGCTGGCTGTCCACCACCGAGACGACGATCCGGTGGTCGGAGTCCACCCGGGTGGACTGGGACCGGCACCTGCGCCCCATGCTTGCGCGTCGATACGAGATGACGACCGGCCAACGGCGATCCAAAGACCCGGTGGCGTATCAGGCGAGCGGCCAGATGCTGTTCGGGACGGAACTGTGGGAATGGGTCAATCCGAACAACGTCGCGCGCACCGGTGACCGGCGGCCCGGTCCCGGCCGCGCGGCGCTGGAGGAGATTCTGCGAAAGTTGGAACAGGTATGACACTGCCGGCGGCAACAACCACTGCGCACTGCGAGGCGGTGCTCGACGAGATCGAGCGCGTGGTGGTGGGCAAGCGTTCCGCGCTCACCCTCATCCTCATCGCGGTGCTCGCGCGCGGCCACGTCCTGATCGAGGACCTGCCCGGCCTGGGTAAGACGCTCATCGCCAGATCGTTCGCCGCTGCGCTGGGCCTGCAGTTCACCCGCGTGCAGTTCACGCCCGACCTGCTGCCCGCGGACCTGCTCGGCTCCACGATCTACGACATGCAGTCGGGGCGTTTCGCCTTCCGGCCCGGGCCCATCTTCACCAACCTGCTGATGGCCGACGAGATCAACCGCACGCCGCCCAAGACGCAGGCGGCGCTGCTCGAGGCGATGGCCGAGGGCCAGGTGAGCATCGACGGCGAAACGCACCAGCTGCCAAAGCCTTTCGTCGTGCTGGCGACCGACAATCCGATCGAGTACGAGGGCACCTACCCGCTGCCGGAGGCGCAGCTCGACCGGTTCGCGATCCGCCTGGAGCTGCGCTACCTCTCCGAGCGCGACGAGACCGCGATGCTGCGCCGGCGCCTCGAGCGCGGGTCGGTCGAGCCGGCCGTCAACCAGGTCGTGGATGCGCACGACCTGCTCGCGATGCGCGAATCGGTCGAGCAGGTGACCGTGCACGAAGACGTTTTGCACTACGTCGTTTCGCTGGCCAACGCCACGAGGCACCATCCGCAGGTCGCCGTCGGCGCCAGCCCCCGCGCCGAACTCGACCTGGTGCAACTGGCCCGCGCCCGTGCGCTGTTGGTCGGCCGGGACTATGTGATCCCCGAAGACGTCAAGGCGCTCGCCGTGCCGGCCGTCGCGCACCGGATCACCCTGCGCCCGGAGATGTGGGTGCGCAAGATCCAAGGCGCCGACGTCGTCGGGGAGCTGCTGCGCCGCCTGTCGGTGCCCCGAACCGGCGAGGGCCACGGGAGCGGATGACAGCGGTGTGACCGGACGTGAGGCCGAATTCCGCTGGCGCGCATCGAACTTGACGCGGGCCGTCGCGACCTGCGCGGGCTTGGTGCTGGCCGTCGCGGTGATCACCGCGCGATGGCAGTTGATCGCCTTCGCTGCGCCCCTGCTCGGCGTGCTCTGCTCGGTCAGCTGGCAACGCCCCGTGCCGACCATTCGCGTACACGGCGATCCCGATGCGCAGCGGTGCTTCGAGAACGACCGCGCGCGGCTGCGCCTCTGGACGACGGAAGAGGGCGGGGCGACCGGGTTTTCAGCGGTCGAGGTCACGGTTCCGGCCGTCGAGGGGATGCAGCTCGAAATCCTGGACCCGGCTTCGACGCACGCCAAGACGGTTGTGGCCACGGCGCAGCGGTGGGGCCGGTACTTCATCCGGGCCCGGGTGGACGCGCTCGCGCGCGGTGGGTTGCTGTCGGGGACGGCCACCGTGGACGCCGCCGAGGTCATCGTGTTTCCCCTGACGCCCCCGCAGTCGACGCCCATCCCGCAGACCGAGCTGCTCGACCGGCTGGGCGCGCACCTGACCCGGCATGTCGGCCCCGGCGTCGAGTACGCCGACATTCGTGCCTACGTGCCCGGAGACCAACTGCGCGCGGTGAATTGGCCGGTGAGCGCGCGGCGCGGCCAGTTGCACGTCACGCAGCGCCTCACCGACCGCGCCGCCGACGTGGTGGTGCTGATCGACACGTATCGGCAACCGGCCGGTCCGGCAACCGAGGCCACCGAGCGCGTCGTCCGCGGTGCCGCGCAGGTCGTGCAGACCGCGTTGCGGCACGGCGACCGCGCCGGGATCGTCGCCCTTGGCGGCAACCACCCGCGCTGGCTGGGCGCCGACATCGGGCAGCGCCAGTTCTATCGCGTGCTCGACACGGTGCTCGCTGCCGGCGACCGATTCGAGGGCACGACGGGGACTTTGGCGCCGCGGGCGGCGATGCCCGCGGGTGCGATCGTCATCGCGTTCTCCACGCTGCTCGACACCGAGTTCGCGCTCGCGTTGATCGATCTGCGCAGGCGCGGCCACGTCGTCATCGCCGTCGACGTCCTCGACAGCTCGCCGTTCGAGGCCCACCAGGATCCCCTGGTGGACCGGATGTGGTCGCTGCAACGCTCCGCGATGTATCGCGACATGGCCACCGTCGGCGTCGACATCGTGTCGTGGCAAGGGGACAGCGGGCTGGAGCAGTCCATGGGTGTGCTACCGGACCGCCGCCGGCGGGTGCGGGGGCGGCTGCGTGGCTAGCGACCGTGGGACGGCACTGCCGCGGCTCTGGGCCCCGGTGTTCTCCGTCGTGTTCGGGCTGCTGATGGTG
>NZ_LZJG01000295.1:0-7898 GCF_001667785.1 Mycobacterium sp. E3247
GGCGTCGGCGGTGCTGTCCGAGGGCGACGTGGTGACCATCGGGAACGTCGACCTGGTGTTCTCCGGCGGGATCCTGGTCCGCCGTCAGGAGGCGGCGGCGCGCACCGGCGGCCTGGAGGTGCGCGGCGTCGACTTCAGCGTCAACGGCAAGAATCTGCTCGAGAGGATCTCGTTGACCGCCCGCCCGGGCACGCTGACCGCCCTGATCGGCGGGTCGGGTGCGGGCAAGACCACGCTCTCGCGGCTGATCGCCGGGTACGCCACCCCGACCTCCGGGTTGGTCACGTTCGAGGGCCACAACATCCACACCGAGTACGCCTCGCTGCGGACCCGGATCGGGATGGTCCCGCAGGACGACGTCGTGCACCGTCAGCTCACGGTCAACCAGGCCCTCGGCTACGCGGCCGAGCTGCGGCTGCCGCCGGACACCACCAAGGCCGACCGCGAAGAGGTCGTCGCGCAGGTGCTCGACGAACTCGGGCTGACCCAGCACGCGGACACCCGGGTGGACAAGCTGTCCGGCGGGCAGCGCAAGCGCGCGTCGGTGGCGCTCGAGTTGCTCACCGGGCCGTCGCTGCTGATCCTCGACGAGCCGACCTCGGGCCTGGACCCCGCGCTCGACCTGCAGGTGATGACCATGCTGCGGCAGCTGGCCGACGCGGGCCGGGTGGTGTTGGTGGTCACCCACTCGCTGACCTACCTCGACGTGTGCGACCAGGTGCTGCTGATGGCCCCGGGCGGCAAGACGGCGTTCCTGGGTGCGCCGGGTGAGATCGGCGACGCCATGGGCACCACCAACTGGGCGCAGATCTTCGCCAAGGTGGGCGCCGACCCCGACGAGGCCAACCGCCGGTTTCTGGCCCGGAACGAACCGCCGCCCCCGCCGAAGGAGGCGCCGGCCGACCTCGGCGCCCCGCCGCGCACCAGCATGCGGCACCAGTTCTCCACAGTCGCCCGCCGCCAGGTGCGCCTGGTGGTCGCCGACCGCGCCTACTTCGTGTTCCTGGCGCTGCTGCCGTTCGTGATGGGCGCGCTGTCGCTGACCGTTCCCGGCCACACCGGTTTCGGGTACGCCGACCCGACGAGCGACTCGGCCGGCGAGGCCGGGACGATCCTGACGCTGCTCACCATGGCCGCGGCCTTCATGGGCACCGCGCTGACGATCCGCGACCTCATCGGCGAGCGCCCGATCTTCCGGCGCGAGCAGGCGGTCGGGCTGTCCACCACGGCCTACCTGCTGGCCAAGATCGCGGTGTTCTGCGTGTTCGCCGTCGTCCAGGCGGCGATCGCCACGGCCATCGTGGTGGTCGGCAAGGGCACGCCGACGCGCCCGGCCGTGCTGCTGGGTAACGCGACGCTCGAGCTGTTTGTCGCCGTCGCGGCGACCTGTGTGGCCGCGGCGATGCTGGGGCTGCTGCTGTCGGCGTTGGCGCGCTCCAACGAGCAGATCATGCCGCTGCTGGTGGTGTCGCTGATGGGCCAGATGGTGCTGTCCGGCGGGATGGTGCCGGTCACCAACCGGATTTTCCTCGACCAGCTGTCCTGGGTGGTGCCGTCGCGGTGGGGGTACGCGGCGCAGGCGTCGACGGTCGACCTGTGGACCGTGGCGCCCGGCCCGCAGAATCCGCGGGACAGCCATTTCCAGCACACGCCGTCCGCCTGGCTGTTCGACATGGGCATGCTCGCGGCGTTGTCGATCGCCTACGCCGGCCTGGTGCGGTGGCGCATCCGGCTCAAGCACTGACCTCAGCCGTCGAGGGTCTCCCCCAGGCGCAGGCCGTGGGCCGCCGCGAAGGCCACCGCCTGGCCGACGTCGACGCGGGCGCCGGCCAGCGATGCGGTTCTCCACAACGAGGCATCCACGGCCGCCCCGCGCAGGTCGGCGTCGTCCAGCCGGGTGCCCGTCGTCCGGGCCCCGGACAGGTCGGCGCCGCGCAACACCGCCTTACGCAGGTCGGCCTCGACCAGGCTGGCCTCCCGCAGCCGGCTGCCGCTCAAGTCGACGCCGCGCAGGTCGTTGCCGCCCAGCACCGCCAGCGTGAAGTCGACCTCGTCGAAGGTGATCGGCCGCATCCGGCACTCGAGGAAGACCGAGCCCAGCATGCTGCACTGCGTGAACACGCTGTGCCACAACGAAGTCCGGTGAAACCTGCAATTGCGGAACGCCGACCCGCGGTGTTGCGACTCGGCCAGGTTGACGCCGCCGAAGTTGCACTCGTCGAACACCACCCGTTCGGTGTGCAGCCCGCTGAGGTCCTCGTCGGTGAAGTCGTGGCCTCGGAAGTGGCGATCGGTGGCGATCGACCCGCTTCGCAACTCCGTCAATTGGCCGTCAGGCTGGCCAGGGCGTATTCGCTGACCGCGATCAGCGCGTCGGTCGCCGACCGGCGATCCCGGGCGTCGACCGTGATCACCGGGATGTGCGCGGGCAGGGTCAGCGCCTCGCGCACCTCCGCGACGGGATAGCGAGGCGAACCGTCGAACTCGTTGACCGCGACCAGGAACGGCAGGTTGCGGTGCTCGAAGAAGTCGACCGCGGCAAAGCTGTCCTCCAGCCGCCGGCAGTCCACCAGGACGATCGCCCCGATGGCGCCGCGAACCAGGTCGTCCCACATGAACCAGAACCGCCGCTGGCCCGGCGTGCCGAACAGGTAGAGCACCAGGTCTTCGTCCAGGGTGATCCGGCCGAAGTCCATCGCGACCGTGGTGGTCCGCTTGTCCGGGGTGGCCTCCAGCGCGTCGACCGCGGTCGAGGCGTCGGTGAGCATCGCCTCGGTGCGCAACGGCATGATCTCCGACACCGCCCCGACGAACGTCGTCTTGCCGGCGCCGAATCCGCCCGCGATGACGATCTTGGTCGAGGCGTGGGCTCCGTCTTGTCCCATCTCGGGGGGCGCCTCAGAGTGCCTTAAGGCCACGCAGCGTCCTTCCTATCAGTTCGTGTCGCTCATCTCTGGTCGAACGCTCGGACAACGTCTTGTGCACCCGAAGGTAGCCGGACAACACCAGATCACCGACCAGGACGCGCGTGACGCCGAGCGGAAGATCCAGCCGGGCAGAGATTTCCGCGACCGACGGGCTGCCGACGCACAACTGGATGATCTTGCCTTTCGCGTCCTCGGGGAGCCACTTGTGAACCAGGCCGGCCTGCAGCGTCTGGATCGGCGCTTCCACGGGAAGGTCGACGTCGGTGCCGGTCCGCCCTGCCGTCAGGGTGTACGGCCGGACCAGATTCCCTCTACGTGCGGTCGGCCGGGGCTCGGGTTCCATCGCGGCTCACGAGACGCCGGACCGGCGGGTGGACTGCACCACGCCCCCGACCCGTTCTACCAGGATGGCCATCTCGTAGCCGATTTGACCGATGTCGCACGACGTCGCGGCCAGGGTGGCCAGATGCGAGCCGTCGCCCACGCGCATCAGCAGCAGGTAGCCGTGCTGCATCTCGACCACCGACTGCAGCACCTGGCCGCCCTCGAACAGCTGCGCGGCGCCGGTCGCGAGGCTGGCCAGGCCGGAGGCGACGGCGGCCAGCTGGTCGGCGCGCTCGCGCGGAAGATGCTCGCTGGCCGCGATGGGCAGCCCGTCGACGGAGACCAGCAGGGCGTGCGCCACGCCGGGGACCTCGCGGGCGAACCGCGTCACCAGCCAATCCAGTGAATTCCCGGGTGACGTCATTCTTGATCGGATCCTTGTTCACGGGCGTGCGACCGGCCGGTGCGCACCCCGCCGAAGTGGCTGCTGAACGACGCGCGAACCGCCTCGGGATCGCGCCCCGCGGCCGCGTGCTGGGGCTCCCGCACGGCGGACGGCTGGTCCTGCTGGGGCGCGTCGTTGCCGTTGGCCGCGCCGGGCACCAGCCGGGCGCCGGGAGTGCGGACCGGCAGGCCGTGCTCGGCGGTGCGCGACTCGACGGGCTTGTCCTCGGCCGCGGCGGCCAGGGTCCAGCCGCGGTCCCACACCGACTGCCAGTCCAGGTCGGGACTGTTGACCAGGTCGTGCGGATCGCCCAGCATCTCCGACAGCATCCGCCGGTAGATCACGTCGTCGTCGGCCGGGGTGGCCGCGCTGTGCGGGGCGGCCGGAATCGACGGACCGGGCCCGCTCGGGACCGGCGCGGCCGGCTTGTCGGCCTCCCGGGACCGCGCGGCGAAGAACGCCGACGTGTCCGACGCCGTTCGCGCGGGTTTGGGCTCCGGCTCCGCGGGGGCCACCGGGGTAGCCGGCTTGGGCGGGGTCCCGCTCTCCCACCACGGGGTGGGCAGCTCGCGCCGGGGCCGCGCGGGCTGCTGCTCGGCGGGTTGGGCCGGCACGTCGGTGATGCCGCTGGAACCGGGGTTGCGGCGCGGCAAGAGCGTGACCGGCGGCACGGAGCTGTCGTCGGCGGCGGTGCGGACCGCCGGCTCGGGCGCCCGTTCCTCGGCGACGTCCGGGGCGCTGGGTGCCGAGACGGCCCTGATCCGCGCGACGCGGACCGGCTGGCCGGGGCCCTCGAGGATGGCGGGCGGCAGGTAGATCTCGGCGGTGGTGCCGGGGCCCGCCTCGTTGGCCGCCGGGCCGCGCAGCCCGACCCGGATGCCGTGGCGGGCCGCGATCCGGCCGACCACGAACAGGCCCATGTGGCGGGCGTTGTCGGGGCTGACCTCGCCCCCGGCCTGCAGCCGCATGTTGGCGATGCGCCGATCGGTGTCGTTCATGCCCAGGCCGGAGTCGGCGATCCGCACCACGACCCCCCCGTCGCCGCCGCGGGCCGCCGAGACCCGCACGGGCGTCGAGGGCGGCGAATAGCGCAGGGCGTTGTCGATCAGCTCGGCGAACAGGTGAATCGCGCCGCCCGCGGCCGCGCCGATCAGCGTGCTGTTGTCGGGCAGCCCGGCGATCTCGACGCGGCGGTAGTCCTCGACCTCGGACACCGCGGCGTTGAGCACCGTCGCCAGCGGCACCGGGTCACGCTGGTCGCGGGCGAGCTGCGCGCCGGCCAGCACCAGCAGGTTGGCGCTGTTGCGGCGCAGCCGGGCCGCGAGGTGGTCCAGCCGGAACAGGCTGTCCAGGCGTTCGGGGTCCTCCTCGTTGCGCTCGAGCCGGTCGATGAGCGACAGCTGCTGGTCGACCAGCGAGCGGCTGCGCCGCGACATGGTCTCGAACATGTCGTTGACCAGCAGCCGCAGCCGCGCCTCGTCGCCGGCCAGCAGCAGGGCCTGGGTGTGCAGTTCGTCGACGGCGTGGGCGACCTGGCCGATCTCCTCGGTGGTGTACACGGGCAGCGGTTCCGGCGTCGGCTCGGCCCCGCCCGCCTTGACCCGCGCGATCTCCTCCTCGAGGTCGGTGTGGGCGACCTTGAGGGCGCCGTCACGCAGGACGCGCAGCGGCCGCACCAGGGCGCGCGCCACCAGCAGCACGACACCCAGCGCGATGACGATGGCGGTCAGCACCACGACGGTGTCGACGATGGCGGAGTTGCGCTTGTCGGCGGCCTGGGCGTGCACGGACTTGGTCACCGACGCGGTGGCGTCCTTGATGACCTGGTCGGCGATCTCGTCGGTGGTCTGGATCGAGCGCAGCAGGTCGGCGTTGTCGACGAGCACGCTGGCCGGGTCGGACATGATCGCCAGCCGGGTCACCAGCTGCTGCTGCAGCGTCTTGGCTTCGGGCGAACCGGCGCCGAGGACTTCGCTCATCCCGAACAGCGTCGACGGCTCGGTTCCGGCCAGGGTGATCATCGACGTCCGCAGCTGCGGTTCGGGCAGGTCGGCGCCGCGGGTGACGAGGACATTCTGCATCGTCATCTGCCCGCGGGCCCCGACCGCCCGGCTCAGCCCCTGGGTTTGGGCGCGGATCTTCTCGTCGTCGACCCGTACCGACGCGTTGATGACGTCCTCCGCGGTCAGCAGGATCGGGGCGTACAGGGTCACGCGTTCGCGCAAACCGAGGCCGTTGTCGGTCGCCTTGGTGACCAGCATCTGGCCGCCGTCGAGCAGGTTGTTCACTCCCGATCGGACTTCGGGGCTCACGTCGGTGTCGCGCAGCCGCGTGTCCAGTTCGTACTTGCGGGCCTCGAAGTTCTTCTTGGCCCCCTCGACGTCGCGCCCGGTGCTGCCCGCCACCAGGGCGACATCGAGGGCCGACATGTACTTGGTGATCACCGGCACCACGTCGGCGCGGGCCGCAGCCAGCCGCAGGGCACTCGAGTTCGCCATCGCGGCCTCGATGCGCAGCGCCCCGAACACCGTTGCCAGCAGCAGCGGGACGAGCACGATCGCCAGGACCTTCCACCCGACCGGCCAGTTGCTCAGCGACCAGGTCCGGGGGCGTTTGCCCGGCGCCGCGTCGGCGGCGCGGGGCGGTGCGGACTCGGGGGCGGCCGCCTCGGCCGGGTTGGCCGGGCGGGCGAACATGGTCACGTCGCCACGGCCGCGTGACCGGCCGCTGCGCTAATGGTCAGCGCTCGAGAAAACGAGAGGCTCATGAGACTTCCTGCTTAATCCACCCGTGCCACGCCAGATGGGCGCGAGCGCGTCAACGTGGCAATCCGACGAGTATGACAGCCCGCGGCCCGGGCCACCAGAATCCGTACTGAGCAGACAGGCCTCTCCAAGGTGGACCGGCGCGCGGACGCACGACTCTGGCAAACGCGCCCGTCAAGGTTTCAGGTCGGCCGCAGGACGGCGACGAGGAAATCGGAGTCATCGGTGAACGGTCGCAGGTCCCAGGTGGACAGCAGCAGATCGGGCGCGAACCCGGCCGAAGCCGCGTCGTCGAGGAACGTGGCGAACGCGTAGTCGCGGCCGGCGCCGAAGCCGATCGCCGCCCGACCGCGATCGGCGAGGTGCGCGCGCAGCCGGCTCAGCACCCGGCCCCGCGTGCTCGGGGCCAGGAACGCCATGACGTTGCCGGCCGACACGATCACGTCGAACGGTTCGGGGATGCCGCGGGCGGGCAGGTCGAGCTCGGCGAGGTCGCCGACCAGCCAGCGCGGGCCGGGATGGTCGTGCTCGGCCGCCTCGATCAGCGCCGGGTCGACGTCGACGCCGACGACGTGGTGTCCGGCGGCGGCCAGGTGCCCGCCCAGGCGGCCGGGGCCGCAGCCGGCGTCGAGAATGTGGGCGCCGCGGGGCGCCATCGCGTCCACGAAGCGGGCCTCGCCGGCCAGGTCGTCACCCGCGCGGGCCATCGCCCGGAACCGCTCGATGTACCAATGCGAATGTCCTGGATCGGCAGCGACTTTCTGCATCCAGAGGCTCTGCTCGACCATGCGACCATTATCGCGTTGTGTTCAAGCTGATGTTTTACTCCCCGCGCATTCCCCCGAACACGGGCAACGCCATCCGGACGGCGGCGGCCACTGGCTGCGAACTGCATCTGGTCGAGCCGCTGGGGTTCGACCTGTCCGAGCCCCAGCTCCGGCGGGCCGGGCTGGACTACCACGACCTGGCGTCGGTCACGGTCCACCCGTCGTTACCGGCCGCGTGGGACGCGCTGATGCCGGCGCGGGTGTTCGCGTTCACCGCGCAATCGACCACGCGGTTCTCCGACATCGGCTACCGCCCCGGCGACGTGTTGATGTTCGGGCCCGAGCCCGACGGGCTGGACGACGCGACGCTGGCCGACCCGCACGTCACCGAGCGGGTGCGCATCCCGATGCTGGCGGGCCGCCGCTCGTTGAACCTGTCGAACGCCGCGGCCGTCGCGGTCTACGAGGCCTGGCGGCAGCATGGCTATTCGGGCGCGGTCTAGTTACCAGGCGTCCCAGTGCGTGACCTGCTCGGCGGGCAGCCGCTTGGCGGGGCGGAAGTCGGTGCCCTTGGTGTAGGCGATCGGGAACAACCCGCCCTGGCTGTACTTGTCGTAGGGGATGCCCAGCACGTCGGCCACCTGCTGCTCGCCGTCGCGGAGCAGGTGCA
>NZ_LZJG01000296.1:0-2877 GCF_001667785.1 Mycobacterium sp. E3247
CCGGGTCAGCTCGAAGCCGGCCGTGACCGCGTACTCGCCGACGGTCTGCGGTGTCGGCAGCCACCCGCCGGGGAAGATCTCGGTCAAGATGAACTGCGAGAAGTGCACGATCTCGTGGGTCAGCTTCATGCCCCGCGCCCGGGCGTCTTTGAAGGACGGGCGAACGATGGTGTGCAGCAACATCACCCCGTCGGACGGCAGCGCCTGGTAGGCCATCTTGAAGAAGCGCCCGTAGCGCTGGCGGCCGAAGTGCTCGAAGGCGCCGATCGAGACGATGCGGTCGACGGGCTCGTGGAACTTCTCCCACCCCTCCAACAGCACCCGCCGGGTGCGGGGCGTGTCCATCTGGTCGAACGTCTTCTGCACATGCTCGGCCTGGTTCTCCGACAATGTCAGGCCCACGACGTTCACGTCGTACTTCTCAATGGCCCGCCGCATGGTGGCGCCCCAGCCGCAGCCGATGTCCAGCAGCGTCATCCCGGGCTCGAGGTTCAGCTTTCCCAGCGCCAAGTCGAACTTGGCGATTTGGGCCTCTTCGAGGCTCATATCTTCTTGCGCGAAATATGCACAGGTATAGGCCATCGTCGGGTCTAGAAACAACGCGAAGAATTCATTCGAGACGTCATAGATCGACTGCGATTCCTCGTAAAATGGCTCCAACGCCGACATTCCCGCTCCAGTCCTGTTGCTCACTATTGAACGCCAGAATAGTAACGGACGGGCGGGGCGCTCGCCCACCAGGCCCGGCCGCGCTATCAGTAGGTGTAGAAACCCTGGCCGGTCTTCTTGCCCAGCCGGCCCGCCTCCACCATGCGCAGCAACAGCGGCGGCGGGCCGTACTGCGGTTCCTTGAATTCCTCGAACATCTTGTCCGCGATCAGCTTGAGGGTGTCCAGGCCCACCAGGTCGGACAGCCGCAGCGGGCCCATCGGGTGGGACAGCCCGGCGACGACGGCCTTGTCGACGTCCTCGATGGTGGCGAAACCGGCCTCCACCATCCGAATCGCCGACAGCAGGTAGGGAACCAGCAGCGCGTTGACCACAAAGCCGGACCGGTCCGAGCAGCGCACCACCTGCTTGCCCAGCACGGCGCTCGCGAACTCCTCGGTGCGCGCGGCGGCGGCCTCGTCGGTGACCAACGTGCTCACCAACTCGACCAGCGGCAGCACCGGCACGGGATTGAAGAAGTGCAGGCCCAGCACTCGTTGGGGGTTCTTGGTGGCCGCCGCGATCTTCATGATCGGAATGCTGGAGGTGTTGGACGCCAGGACGGCGTCGGGGTCGCTGATGGCGCGGTCGAGTTCGGCGAAGATGTCCGCCTTGACGGCCTCGTCCTCGATGATCGCCTCGATGACCAGTTGGCGGTCGGCGAGGTCCTTCAGGTCGGTGGTGAAGGTGAGCTTGCTCAGCGCGCGGTCGCGCTCGCGCTCGGTGACCTTCCCCGCGCTGACACCGCGTTCCAGGGACTTCATGATGCGGTTGCGTCCGGCCGTGATCAGAGCGTCGGTGGTCTCGAAGACCGTCACGTCGACACCGGCGCGCACCGAGACCTCGGCGATGCCGGATCCCATCTGGCCTGCCCCGACAACCCCTACCCGCTGAATCGCTGCGTCGCTCACTGTCATCTCTTTCGGCGTCGTATCGTCTTGCACCGCAATAGGCCCCGCCCAGGTTTGGCTGGGCGGGGCCTACGCTACTTCATCGCCGAACAGGCGCGGAGTCGCGTCAACTGGGCCGCAGAAGACCGATTCCGCGCCTGCTCAGCACCCCTCAGTGACTCGGAGGATCGCGGGCCAAGCCCGCTCGTCCTCAGTGACTCAAGCCTGTCCGTTTCACTTCGTCCTCGCGGGCCAAGCCCGCTCGTCCTCAGTGAAACTGACCCTCTTCGGTGGAGCCGGTCAGCGCCGTGGTCGACGAGGTGGGGTCGACCGTGGTGGCGATGCGGTCGAAGTAACCGGCACCGACCTCACGCTGGTGCTTGGTCGCGGTGTAACCGCGCTCCTCGGCGGCGAACTCGCGCTCCTGCAGCTCCACGTACGCGCTCATCTGGTTGCGGGCGTAGCCGTATGCCAGATCGAACATCGAGTAGTTCAGCGCGTGGAAGCCGGCCAGCGTGATGAACTGGAACTTGAATCCCATTGCGCCGAGCTCCTTTTGGAACTTCGCGATGGTGGAGTCGTCGAGGTGCTTCTTCCAGTTGAACGACGGCGAGCAGTTGTAGGCCAGCATCTGGTCGGGGAACTCTGACTTGACGCCCTCGGCGAACTTGGCGGCGAGCTCGAGGTCCGGGGTCCCGGTCTCCATCCAGATCAGGTCGGAGTACGGCGCGTAGGCCTTGGCCCGGGCGATGCAGGGCTCGAGGCCGTTCTTGACCCGGTAGAAGCCCTCCTTGGTCCGCTCACCGGTGATGAACGGCTGGTCGCGCTCGTCGACGTCCGAGGTGATCAGGGTGGCCGCCTCGGCGTCGGTGCGGGCGATCACCACGGTCGGCACGTCGGCGACGTCGGCCGCCAGGCGGGCCGAGGTCAGGGTGCGGATGTGCTGCTGGGTCGGGATGAGCACCTTGCCACCGAGGTGGCCGCACTTCTTCTCCGACGCGAGCTGGTCCTCCCAGTGCGACCCCGCGACGCCGGCGGCGATCATCGCCTTCTGCAACTCGTAGACGTTCAGCGCACCACCGAATCCGGCCTCGCCGTCGGCGACGATCGGCGCCAGCCAGTTCTCCACCGAGGTGTCGCCCTCCACGCGGGCGATCTCGTCGGCGCGCAGCAGCGCGTTGTTGATGCGCCGCACCACCTGGGGCACCGAGTTGGCCGGGTACAGGCTCTGGTCGGGGTAGGTGTGGCCGGACAGGTTGGCGTCACCGGCGACCTGCCA
>NZ_LZJG01000297.1:0-5091 GCF_001667785.1 Mycobacterium sp. E3247
CGGTCGCCGCGCTGGCGTGGGTGCGCAGGCGCGGGGTGACGATCAGGTGATCGGTCACGGCCGGGGCTACCCGGGGCTCGCCGCGTCGCGGGCCGCGATGTAGCCGTAGACCAAGCCCTGCGCGATCGTCGCGCCCGCGCCGGGGTAAGTCGTGCCGAACGCGTTGGCGGCGGCGTTGCCGATCGCGTACAGCCCGGGGATCGCGGTGCCGTCCTCGCGCAGCACCCGCGCTCGTTCGTCGGCCGACAGCCCACCGCAGGTGCCCAGGTCGCTGAGGGCCATCTTCACCGCATAGAACGGGCCCTTGAGCAGCGGACGCAGGTTGGGGTTCGGCGTGACGGTGGGATCGCCGTAGTACCGGTCGTAGGCGCTGCGGCCCCGGCCGAAATCGGGATCCTGCCCGGCGGAGGCGCTTTCGTTGAACCGGGTCATCGTCGCGACGAACTCGTGGACACCAACGCCGATGCGCGCGGCCAGCTCGGGGAAGCCCTCGGCGCGCACCGCGATGCCCGCGTCGTACCACGGCCGGGGAATCCGCATGCGCGGAAACAGTTCGGCGCCGAACACATAGCTGTTGCGGTACTGCTGATCGAAGACGATCCACATCGCCTCGACGGGGCTGCCCGATCGCTCCAGCTCCAGCAACCGTTGACCGAACGACATGTAGTCGCAGGACTCGTTGGCGAATCGGCGGCCGTTCTGGTCCACGATCAGGCAGCCCGGCAGCGACCGTTCGGCCAGCATCACCCCCGGCGGCCTGCCGGGCAGCGGCGCGATGGCGGGGAACCACCACGCCTGATCCATCAGGCCGAGGCCGGCGCCGACGTCCTGCGCCGCGCGGATCCCCTCGCCGGTGTTGGTCTCGGCGCCCAGGCTGAGGTTGGCCTCCAGCGACTCGGTCTGGAACTTCCGCCGCATCTCCATGTTGTGGTCGAAACCGCCGGTGGCCAGCACCACGCCGCGCCGGGCGGTGATCGTCACCTCGCGGCCGTCATGGCCGACGACCGCGCCGGTCACGCGGTGGGCGTCGCCGGTCAGGCGTAGCAGCGGGGTGTCGGTCCACACCGGGATGCCGGCGCGCAGCACGCCGGCGAACAGGCCGGCCGCCAGCGCCTGCCCGCCCGCCGCGTAGCGGCGGCCCAGCAGCCGCCCGCCGAGTCCTTGGGCCACCCGCTTGGCGAACGTCGGGACGCCGCGGCGCGGCACCCGCGCGACCAGGTTCATCCACCGGTAGTCGGCGCCCGTCGTCGGTATCGAGAAGCCGGCCTCCAGCACGCCCGGCCGCAGCCGGGTGCGGTGGTTGCCGAGGATCGACGTATCCAGCGGATAAGACTCGCAGGTGCGGCCCGCGGCGCTGCCGCCCGGCTCCTCGGGGTGGTAGTCGGAGTAGTCGCGCGCCCAGAACAGGCGCAGGGGAGTCGTGCGGCGCAGCATGTCGACCGTCGCGGGCACATGTGCCAGGAACGCGGCCGACCGTTGCCCGGGCGCCGACCCGGCGACCACCGCTTCCAGGTAGGCGGCCGCGCGTTCGGCGGTGTCGTTGGCGCCGGCGTCGCGCAGCACGGGGCAGGCGGGTAGCCACAGCGCGCCGCCGGAGCGGGCCGTCGAGCCACCGACGTACGGCGACTTCTCCACGATCAGCACCGAGAGCCCGCCCTCGTGGGCGGCCAGCGCGGCGGCCATGCCGGTGCCCGAGCCGACCACCATAAGGTCGACCGTCGTATCGGTCACCGGCAGGCCGGCCGGGATGGTCGCGCTGCGCTGGCTCACGGTGTGAACGGTATGCCGGGGCGGGGTGGCAGAGGAAGAGGCGGGAACAAGTGGCCCCACAAGGCGGGCCTCAGGCGTTAAATCAAGGGTTATGACGTCGCAGTCGGAGGCCGACGAGGTTCGGCTCATCGAAGCGCAGCCCGCCCCCGCCCGGTTTGCCCGCGGTTGGCACTGTCTGGGCCTGATCCGGGACTTCGGTGACGGCAAACCCCGCCCCATCAACGCCTTCGGCCAGAAGCTGGTCGTGTTCCGCAGCGGGGACGGCGAGATCAACGTGCTCGACGGCTACTGCCGGCACATGGGCGGCGATCTGTCGCAGGGCGAGGTCAAAGGCAACGAGATCGCCTGCCCCTTCCACGACTGGCGCTGGGGCGGCGACGGCCGATGCAAGCAGGTGCCCTACGCCAGGCGCACCCCGCGGCTGGCCCGCACGCGGGCCTGGACCACCCTGCAGCAGGACGGCATGTTGTTCCTGTGGAACGACCCCGAGGGTAACCCGCCGCCGCCCGGGGTCACGATCCCGCGCATCGAGGGTGCGACCAGCGACGACTGGACCGACTGGCACTGGTACACCACCGTGGTGGGCAGCAACTGCCGCGAGATCATCGACAACGTCGTGGACATGGCGCACTTCTTCTACATCCACGGCTCGCTGCCCACGTATTTCAAGAACATCTTCGAAGGCCACGTGGCGACCCAGTACATGAACGGCGAGGGCCGTCCCGACCTCGGCGGCACGGTGGGCGCCGAGATGCTGGGCACCACGTCGGTCGCGTCCTACTACGGCCCGTCCTTCATGATCGATGACCTCACCTACCACTACCGGACCGGTGACGCGCAATCGATTCTGATCAATTGCCACTACCCGATCGACGCGAATTCCTTTGTGCTGCAGTACGGCATCATCGTGAAGAAGTCGGACGCCATGCCCGCCGACCAGGCCATGCAGACCGCGATCAAACTCGGCGACTACATCAAGCTGGGGTTCGAACAGGACGTGCAGATCTGGCGGCACAAGGTGCGCATCGACAATCCGCTGCTGGTCGAGGAGGACGGCCCGGTGTACCAGCTCCGGCGCTGGTATCAGCAGTTCTACGTCGACGCCGCCGACGTGGCGCCGGACATGGTGGATCGCTTCGAATTCGAGCTCGACACCACCCGGCCGTACGAGGCGTGGATGAAAGAGGTTGAGGACAACATGGCGGCCCAGGCGGGCGCCGCGGGTCCGCGATGACGCTGGAGTCGTCCGCCCGGACGGACAACCGGCTCGACGAGATGCCGATGGTCCCGGTGGCGTGCCGTGACTGCGGCGCCCGCGTGCTGGCGCGCAAGAGCACCTGGAACCAGACCAGCGTGCAGTGGACGCCGACGCGACGGCCCGGTGCGCCGAGCTCGCCGAGGCGCGCAAGATCTCCGTGCACGCCGGCCGCGGTGTGTTCCTGGCGTGCTCGGCGTTGAGCGAGTCGATCCTGGACGCCGTGCGCCGGGGCGCCCTGGCGATCGTCGACGAGCGGCTCATGGACGATCGCTGACGGCCTCCCCCGAGGCCCGATGCTGGTGCTGGTCCACCAGTTTCAGCGCGGGCGCGGTCCTCGCGGGTCCGGCCAGGGCCGCGGTATGCGGCGCGCGGCCCCGCTTGTCCCGGGGCGGTTCCTCGGGCGAGCCGGGTGGCTGCCCGCCGGGCGCCGGGTCGTCATTCATGAGCGGTGACTCCGGGTCCCGGCTGCCCGAGCGCAAGCGATTGGTGGCGGCGACGGCGAGGACCGCGGCCGCGGAGGTGCCGAGCCCCTGCGCCCAGCCCACCGGGCCGACCGGTGTGCAGCCCAGCAGTTGGCTGATCCCCGGTGTGGTGATCATCGCGGCGAATGCGGCGAACGAGCCGGCCGCGGTGAGCAGCACCAGGGGCGCGTGCGAGTCGACCACGGTCTGGCCGAGCTCGACGGCGACCAGTGAGATCAGCGCGACGGTGGACGCCCGCCGGGGCAGGCCGGTGACCGACGCCATCGCCCAGGCCGCCGTGGCAGCGGTCGCGGTGAGGGCCCCGCGCGCGGCCACGGTGCGCCGCAGCGCCCGCTCGTCGATGCCGCGCCCGACGCGTTGCACCGGCCCGGCGGGCGTGCTGACCGCGACCGCGGTCGCAGGCAACGCGTCGGTGAGCATGTTGATCAGCAGCAGTTGGCGAGTGTTCAGCGGCGAGGTCCCCGTTATCGCCGTGCCGATCACCGAGAAGATCACCTCGCCGGCGTTGCCGCCGAGCAGGCCGGCCACGGCCGCCTGCACACCGCGCCACAGCCGGCGGCCCTCGTCGACGGCGGCCACCAGCGTCTCGATGCGCCCGTCGGTCAGCACCACGTCGGCGGTGGTGTGGGCGGAGTCGCTGCCGCGTGCGACCACACCGACCCCCACGCTCGCCGCCCGGATCGCGGCGGCGTCGTTGGCGCCGTCACCCACCATGGCGCACACCCGCCCGGCGCGCTCGAGGGTCTGGACCACCTGCACCTTGTTCTCCGGCGACATCCGGGCAAAGATCACCCGTTCGGACACCGCGCGCAGCTGATCGTGGCGTGACAGGGCGTTCCACTCGGCCCCGGTGATCACCTGGTCGCCGCTCACCGGCACGCCCAGCTCGCGGGCGATGGCGGCGGCGGTGACGGGATGGTCGCCGGTGATCAGGCGGATGGCCACGCCCCGGTCGGCCAGGTCGGCCAGCAACTGAGGCGCCTGGGCGCGCGGGGTATCCGAGAGGCCCAGAAATCCCGTCAGCGTCAACCCCGCGCCGCACACCTCGGTGAGGCCGTCGGGGTCTTCCCGCAGCGACCGCGCCTGCTGAGCGCTCAGGCGGCGTTGGGCCACGGCGATCACCCGAAGACCTGCGGTCGTCAGCGCGGCAACCGCGTCCTCCGCCTCCGCGCCCACCTCCCGGCACGCCGCCAGGACCACTTCCGGTGCGCCTTTGACCGTCACGTGCGTGCCGGTCGCCGAGGCGGAGAATGCCCTGCCGGACCGGAACGGCAGATGCGCGTCCGGCGTGGGTCGCGCGCCGGAGGCCGCCGCGTCCGCCGCCTTGATGATGGCTTCGTCGGTGGCGTGGACGTGCGGATTGCCGTCGTCCGCCGGCGCGGCCTGCGCGGCGCACCGCAAGACGTCGTCGCGCGAATGCCCGCCGGCCGGATGCACCTCGACCACCCGAAGGCGGTTCTCGCTCAGCGTCCCGGTCTTGTCGAAGCAGACCACCTCGACGCGGCCGAGCGCCTCGGCCGCTCGCGGGACCCGCACCAGCGCGCCGGCTTCGCCCAGCCGCTGCGCCGACGCGGACTGCGC
>NZ_LZJG01000298.1:0-18332 GCF_001667785.1 Mycobacterium sp. E3247
CCTTGGTGGGGGCAGTAATTCGCGATGGCATAGAAGCTGCCGTTGACGTTGTAGACCCCGACGCCGTGCCGCCCGATGGGTACCAGCTTGTGCTTGCCCGGCGGGATCTCGTCGACGGTTGCGACGACATGCTCGCGGCCCTGGGCGAGCCGGGGCTCGGGCCGTTCGGCTTGTTCGGTCAACTCAGAGCACCCGCGTCTGACCCTCGAGGACCGGAACGGT
Organism: Mycobacterium sp. E3247; assembly: GCF_001667785.1. Classification (NCBI taxonomy): domain Bacteria; kingdom Bacillati; phylum Actinomycetota; class Actinomycetes; order Mycobacteriales; family Mycobacteriaceae; genus Mycobacterium; species Mycobacterium sp. E3247. The sequence continues at coordinate 223 of NZ_LZJG01000298.1, forward strand.
CTCGGGCAGGTGGTAGGTCGCGATGCCGTTCTTGTACATCACGGCGTCACGGGCCGCTTTGGGCAGGTGCTTGACCAGCCAGCGGGGGTCATCGAACGTCCAGTGCGGGTAATCCGAGGAGAACAGCAGGATCTTCTCGCATTCCATCCATTCCAGCGCGCGGGTCAGCTCGGTCTTGTCTTCGGGGTAGTCCAGCGGCTGGGTGGTGAACTTGATGTGGTCCTTGACGTATTCGGACGGTTTGCGTTTGATCTCCACCCACGACTTGCGGGCCTCGTAGATCGCGTCCATCCGCCACATCAGCGGCAGGATCCAGGTGAACGCGTGCTCGACGAAGACGATCCGCAGCGTCGGAAAGCGGTCGAAGACGCCGTCGAAGATGAGGCTCATCACCTGATTGGCGGCCAGTAGCGAATACGTCACCATGAAGTCGTGGTTGTAGCTGGGGAATCCCACCGGCGGAATCGGTAACTCGTCGTACTGGCTGCGCGACAGGTGGCAGCTCACGGTGATGTCGTGCTTGGTCGCCGCCGCCCAGATTGGGTCGTACTTGGGATGGCCCCACGACGGCTTGGGCTCCGCCTTGATCAGGATCTGTGCCATGTAGGGGTGCCCGGCCCAGCGCTCGATTTCGCGCACGGACTCCTGCGGCTCCTCGATGGCCAGGCAAATCGAACCGCGCCACCGCTCGTGCCAGTTGTTGTGGCTGTCCAGCCAGTGATTGGCCTGCCAGTCGTTCAGCGCGTACGACATCGCGTGCTGCGCTTCGGGCAGGCGGGCCGGGTAGGCGGCGGGTTCCAGAATCGCGATGTCGGAGCCCGCCTCCATGATCAGCTGGCGAAACGCCAAGTCCGGGTCGCTGCAGGGAAACTCGCCGTTGGCGGGGAAGGTGTCCACGCGCATCGCGTAGGAGTGTGCATAGTCGGGGGCGTCGTAGTAGATCAGCTCGCCCACATGGCGGTTGAGGAAGTACTTGCTGCGCCATGGCTCGGGGATGTACGGAACCAACTCACCCCGCTTGGGCGCCGGGTGGACATCCGAGTCGACGCACCGGACGGCTATGCGCTCGGTAGCGGGGATCCGCTCCTGCGAATGTGTCAACGTCATGGGGAACTCCTCGGTCTCACGTCTTACTCCTACTGTGCGCCGACCCCGGCGGGCATGTCTATGCCGTAGAGCTGCGCCGCGTTGCGCCAGCACACCTTCTCGCGCTGGTCGGCGGAGAGCGCGCCGGGCAGCTTCGTGGCATCACCGAACTGCCAGTGCGGGTAGCTGGAACCGAACATCACCATGTCCTCCTTGCCGGTGAAGCCGAACCATTCACCCGCGAACGCGACATCGCCGGGCCCGTCGAGGCTGCCCTGGATGAAGTACACGTGCCCGGGAAGGTAGTCGCTGGGAATGCGCGGCGCCCACGGCGTCTGCTCGAGGTGCGGCCGCCCGAATGTGTCCATCCGCCAGATGAACGGCGTCACGAAATCGGCGGCGCCGTCGGCCCAGACGAACTTCAGGCCGGCAAAGCGCTCGAACACTCCCTCCGCGATCATGTTCATCAGGTGGTAGATGTAATTCAGCGCCATGAAGCTGACGTATTGCTCATAGGTGCGGGTGTTGCCGGACGGCGTCGGCGGAAACATGATCCCGTTGCCCACTTCGATATGGGCGGCCACCGGGAGGCCCGCGTCAACCGCGGCCTCCCACAGCGGCCAGAACTGCGGTTTGCCGTACAGCTCGCGGGATTGCAGCGGGACGCCGATCTGGACGACACGCGGATGCGAGCCCCATTTCTCGATCTCCCGCAGCGCGCCCGGTATGTCGTCGGGATTCACCCGGATGGTGCCGCGGAACTTCTCGCCGAACTCGCTGGACTCCAGCCAGTCCGACACCATCATCTCGTTGTGCGCGGCATGCAGGGCGGTGCCCAGGTGCCGGTCCGGCATGATGCCGCGTCCCATCGGATGCAGGACGGCAATGTCGACTCCACGCTTCGAAAAGAGTTCCCTGGCAACGAATTCCGGATCTGACCCCGGGTACTGGCCGTCCGGACCCTCGGTGTTCGGCGCGTACTCGCCGCCGGGGGCGCCGTACCAGTCCATCTCGTAATCGGGGAAGCCGCGGCTCTTGAACGGCTCACGCAGGGTCTCTCGCAACGCCTTGTTGGACGGGAAGAAGATGTGCACGTTCGCGTCGATGAGCGGTGTGCGAGTGCCGTCAGCGTGTTCGATCACCAGAGCCATCCTTCGACTCGGGCGGGGTCAAGCAAGTCCAGCCGGGTCATATGATAGACAACCTAACATTCTTCTCAGCGGTCATTCAACGGGTTTCCGGTAAGCGTTTCGTTTAGTAATCAGCCCTGGTAGGGCGCGATTTCCACGGTGTTCTGCAAGCAGCGTTCTTTAATCCGGATAATACCATTCTCGGGCCCGCTGATAAGGGCCATCCGCCTCCATGCACGCCGCCCGGGAGCCGCCCGGCCGATGGTGAAAGACGTGCGGCTGTACCTGGAGCCCGACAAAGCCGAGCGGCACGACCATTCCCTAGTCCCGTTCTAGTTCGGCGAACGCCTCACCGGCGATGCGAAAGCTGTCGACCGCGGCCGGCACCCCCGCGTAGATGGCAACCTGCAGGAAGATCTCGCGAATCTCCTCGCGGGTGACGCCGTTGGTCAGCGCCGCCTTGACGTGCGTGCGCAATTCGTTCGGCCGATTCAGCACCGAGATCATCGCCAGGTTGAGCATGCTGCGCGTTTTCCGGGACAACTCGTCGCGGCCCCACACCGCGCCCCAACAGTATTCGGTGACGAGGTCCTGCAGTGGCTTGGTGAAATCGTCTGCGTCGGCCAGGGCCCGGTTGACGTACTCCTCGCCGAGCACCTCGGACCGGACGTGCAGCCCGCGCTGGTAGGTTTCGCGATCCAATGTCTTCTCCTTCGCCCGGGCGCCGGTGTCGCAATGCCCCAAGCGCAGTCTCGCATCGCAACCGGTCAACGCGGTCGACGTCGATAGCCGCCGGGCCGCCGTTGTGACCCCATAACCCGATTCCGAGATTATTACTTCCGGATGCGAGAATGTTATTCTCGCGCTGGCGTGATGACAGGGAGGCGGCCTTCATGCTGTTGGAGTTCGATGCCGATCAACGGCTGTGGCAGCAGACCGTTCGCGACGCCGTCGCCAAGCAGTGCCCGCCCGCACTGGTGCGCGGCGTGGCCGAGGACGGCGTCGACCCCAGTCCCTTGTGGAAGTCGTATGTGGACCAGGGCTGGACCGAGCTGAACGACCCCGCCAGCGCCGTCGAATTGGCCATCCTGCTCGAAGAATTGGGGCACGCGACCGACCCCACCCCCTTCCTCGCGACGATGAGCCAGTTCGCCCCGTTGGTGGGTGAGCAGTTCGATCCGCACGAGTCGGGCACCGCCGTCTACGGCGGGGTCGCGGCGCACCGCGACGCCGAGGGTTGGGTTTTGGACGGTACGGCGCGGCATGTCCTCGACGGCGACCGCGTCGATCGCCTGGCGGTGGTGACCGATGCCGGAGTGTTCATCATCTGGGCGAACCAGGTGTCGGCGCGGCGCGCCGCGGTCTTCGACCCCGTCTTGCATGTCGCCGACCTGTCGTTCTGCGAAGTCCGGGTGGTCGACAGCGCCCGGCTCGCCGTCGACTCCGAGCGCGCCCACCACATGGCGCTGACGGGCATGGCGATCACCATGGTCGGCGCGTGTCAGCGCATCCTCGACCTGGCGCTCGAGCACGTCCGCAGCCGTCAACAATTCGGTGTGCCGATCGGGTCGTTCCAGGCCGTCCAGCACAAGGCCGCGGACATGCACGTCGCCGTCGAACGGGCCCGGGCCCTGGCCTACTTCGCGGCGCTGACGATCGCCGCCGACGATCCCCGCCGCCGGCTCGCCGCGGCCATGGCCAAGGCGTCGGCAGGTGAGTGCCAGTCGCTGGTATTCCGGCATGGTTTACAGCTCCATGGCGCAATGGGATTCACGTGGGAGAACGACCTGCAGTTCGCGCTGAAGCGCGCCAAGGCCGGTGAGTTGATGCTCGGCGGCGCCGCCGAGCACCGTGCGCGCATCGCGGAGGAGTACCGTGCAGCTGACTTTTGATTCCGACGTCGAGGCGTTTCGGGCGGAGTTCGCGGCCTTCCTCGACGAAAACCTGCCTCTCGCAAGCGAAACGCGCGAGCGGCCTCGTTCGGTGTCGCATATGCCGCAGTGGGCACGCGACTGGCAGCGGCTGTTGTTCGACAACGGCTGGCTGCTGCCGAGCCAGCCGCCGGATTTCGGGGGCCGCAACGCGACGGTCATTCAGCAGTTCGTCTATCTGGAGGAACTCAGCCGCCGCCGGATCTACCACAGCTTCAACCCGCAGGGCGTGAACATCGTTGCGGCGTCGCTGTTGTCGTTCGGCAGCGAGGAGCAGAAGCGGCGCTGGGCGGTACCGATACTGCGGGCCGAGATCACCGCATCGCTGGGGATGAGTGAACCCAGCGCGGGCTCCGACCTGGCGTCGTTGCGCACCCGCGCCGTCTTGGACGGCGATCACTTCGTGGTCAACGGGCAGAAGGTGTGGACTTCGGGCGCCCACGACGCCGACGTCCTGCTGACGTTTGTGCGCACCAACCCGGATGCGCCCAAGCACAAGGGGATCAGCGCGCTGATCATCCCCACCGACACCCCGGGAGTCGTGCGCCGGCCGTTCCCGTCGATCTGCGGCGCCGATGACCTGGATTTCAACGAGGTGTTCTTCACCGACGCCCGGGTACCGGCGGAGAATCTGGTCGGCGAGCTCGACCAGGGCTGGCGGGTCGCCAACGGGTCGCTGGGGCACGAACGCACGATGATGTGGCTGGGTTTCGCCGATCGACTCGACAACATGATCGACGACTTCCATCCCGGCACCGAGGTCGAGCGCGACCAGTACGCCAGCACCATCATGGACAAACAGGCGCTGCGCCTGCTGGGCTCGGTGGCCCTGGCCCGCGCCGCGCGTGGCGAAGACGACGTGGCGGCGATCTCGGTGCTCAAGCTGCTGGGGTCCGAGGCCGAGCTGCGCGCGATGGAGCACGCACTGACGTCGGCGGGAGCCGACGGGCTCGTTCACCCGGGCCTGACCGGGCCCTACGCGCACATGAACCTCGACCATTATTTCGCGAGCTGGTTCGAGCGTTATGCCCGCAGCTTTTCCGGGACGATCGCCGGGGGCACCTCGGAGATCCAGCGCAACATCATCGCCCAGCGGGTGCTCGGGCTGCCGCGGGGTTAGCTCCCCGGCCAAGGGAACCGGGTTGCTAGACCGGGTCGAACTTGGTGATCAGCCAGGCGCCGTTGACGCGGCTCAAACTCACCAGCACGCTGCTGGACGCCATCGCCGGGTCCGGGTTGTCCTTGCTGGTGGTGCTCTGGTCGACCAGTACCAGCACGATCGCCGAATTCGGATGTAGCTCCGAGACCGCGGCCCCGATCACCCGGGCGCTGGTTTTCAGCGACTTCTGTTTGGCCGCCGGAGCAACGATCTGGTCGGTGAACTGGTTGTAGTACGACAGGAAATCCCCGGACAGGTGCGACTTCGCGGCGGCGAAGTCCTTGTCGAGGGTGTCGGGCGAGTAGGAGAGCAAGGCGACTGTACCGTCGGACGCCGCGCTCACGACGGCGCTCGCGACGCGGGTGTCGGTTTGTTTGTCGGGCCGGAATTGCTTGAAGTACAGCCAGGTCGCCACACCACCGGAGATCAACAGCAGTGAAATCAGAAGAATTGGAACGACTTTCACCTTGGCGCGCACCCGGGGTCTGCGACGTCCGCTGTCTTCGGTCTGGTCGGGAGAGTCGTCGGCGACGTCGATGTCGCGGTTGTCCTCGCTCACGGAACGAACTCCAGTTTGGACATCTTGTATTGCCCGCCGTCGTCTGTGACGGTCACCTTGAGCCGCCAATTGCGCGGCTCGTCTTTGGCGCCCGCGGCGTTGCTGATTCGCGATGACGCCGCGACGAGCACCAATGCGGAATTCCCCTCGATGGTTTGCACGGCCGCCGCATTCACGCTTCCCTGGGTCACCACTTTGGACTGCTCGACAACCGTCGTGAAATCTTTCGCGCGCTGCTGGAAGTCGTCCCTGAACTGGCCGGTCGAGCTGTCGATCACCCGCTGGACGTCCTCCTTGGCCCGGTTGAAGTCCATCGAAAACATGTTGACCACACCCTGCTTGGCCCCCGCGATGAAGTTCGCGGTGCGCTGCTCGCGCTCGGTCGTCTCATGCCGTTCCCACATCATGTATCCGCTGGCCGCGACGAAGGCGCAGATGAGAACGATGACGGCCGCTTTCCACGTCACAGACCACGCTGGCAGACGGACGCGTCGCCGCGAGCGGGCCGGCTCGGAATCCGACTCCGCTTCTTTCGTGGTTTCGTCGGTGACGTCTTCATCGGTCCCCGCTTCGCCGGCCGCTTCGGCAGCGTCGGCGACATCGCCTTCGGCCTCTGCTTCGGCGGTGTCGGTCGCGTCCTCGTCGGCGTCCGGGGCCGCCTCGACGGTATTGGCCTCGGCCTCTTTCTCCGCCTGGGCCTGCGCTTCCCGCCGCAGCCGGGCGGCGCGGGCGCGAGCACGCGCCGCGGCCGCCAGTGCTTCCGCCTCGGCCGCTTCGGCCTCGGCCTCCTCGAGCAACGCCTTCACGTCGGCTTCAGAGGTGGCCGAATCCTGCGGTTCCTTCGCCTCAGCCATTGCGCTTACTGCCCGTCACTTTCCTGATCGACTGACTCCGCGTCGCGGCTACCATCGCACGAGCGAAAACGGATAGCTGGCGGTGCCCCCCGGTCCGCCGCCGCAGCCGGTGTCGAAGGTCGAGTCGACCTGACCCGCCATCGTCACCGGATCCCACGAGTAAACGTCATGAGAAGGAAAGAACTGGACCACGCAGCGGACACCGTCGGGCACGTCAACGACCATGGTGTAGCGGCCGTTGGACAGATGTGCGTCTGACTTCCAGGGCGCCGCTTGGCCGTTGGGTTGCGGAATCGCTTGGATCGTCAGGCATTCCGGTCCTTGATCGTATCTGCACGGCCGGATCGCCCAAATCCAGCTGTGGCCGGGATCCCGGTTGGTGTCCACCCTGTAGTTGCCGACCTGGACGTCCGCCTGGGCGGTCGGCGCGACGGTCAGCCCGGCCGTGGCAAGCGCAAGGCCCGCTGCGAAAGTCTTCACCGATGCGTCTCCCGTCTCTGCGCACGCGTCTGGCCTGAATATAGAGTGCGGCCACGCTGAACAGGCGTACTCGGAGAAATTGGCGCGGTCAACGACGGCCCTCCTCCCGCGTAGCGACGCCGGATGTCAGTCGATGACGGCGGCTTCCTTACGTTCGGTGATCGGCCTGGCGAGTTCCTGCTCGTCGACAATGCGCTGCAGCTTGTCCAGTGTCTCGTCCAGGCCGGCCCCTACCCTGCGGCCGGGGGTGAAGGTGGCCGGGAGCTTGCGCATGCCCTGGATGACACCGATCGTCTCGTAGTGGATGGTGCCCTCGGGGTCGCAGCGATAGTCCGGCATCCGGTCGAGCACCGCGGTGAGCATGGACTTGAACACGGCGCGAGCCACGTTCGACCCGGCACACCGATGCACGCCGAGTCCGAAGCTGAAGTGCCGGTTGCCTTTACGGTCGAGGACGATCTCGTCGGGGTCGTGGAACACCGCGGCGTCGCGGTTGGCCATCGCCCAGGAGATCCACAGCCGCTCGCCCTCCTTGAACCGGGTGCCGTCGAGTTCGACGTCGTCGGAGAACGTCCGGCCGTCGCCGGGGGCCGGAGTGAAGTAGCGCAAGAACTCCTCGGTCGCGGGGTCGAGCAGCGTTCTGCGTTCCCTGCTGAGCAGGTCGCGTTGCTCGGGGTGCTCGGAAAGCCACTCCAACGAATGGGCGGTCAGGGCGGTCGTGGTGTCGAACCCGCCGCCGATGACCAGCCCGAGGTTGCCCAGGATTTCCAAGTCCGGCGCCGGCTCCCCGTCGATGCGCATCTGCAGCAGAGCATTCACGATCCCCGGCCGCGGGTTCTCGCGGATCTCGAGCATGTTGTTCACCATGTCGAGCCCCATCTGCCTGTGCATTTCGGTGACGCGCTCGATATGGGGGGAGTGTTCGGGCGTGTACACCGCGGCATGCACCGGCTCGCTGTACATATTCCACTTCGTGAGCGGGATGCCCATCATCGCCAACGTCAGGACGGCCGGAACCACATTGGCCAAGTCGTCGACGAAGTCGATGCTGCCGCCCTCGATCTTTTCGTCGAGGCAGGCGCGCGTCACGTCGTCGATGAACGGCTCCCAGCGCTTGACCGCGGCCGGCGACAGGTAGGGGTTCAGTACGGTGCGGTAGATGCGGTGCTCGGGGTCGTCCATCTCCAGAATGCCGCCGCGCACGGCGCTGACGCGGCGGGCGGTGGGGATCGAAATGCCTTTGTAGCCACGGCGTTCGCCGTGGATGTCGTGGTCGTTGGACACGGCGGGGCAGCGGGCCAGTTCGAACACCTCGTGGCTGCCGGCCGCCACCCAATGGCCGCCATAGGTATCACTCCACGCCATCGGGCACTTGGCGTGCATCTCCTTGGTGATCGCCGAGAACTGCGACCGGTACTCCGCGGAATGCCGATCGAAGTGGTATTGGTTCTTCTTGCGGTCGCTGTCGCTGTCGCTGACGACGTCGTCGACACTCAAAGCTCTGTCTCCCTGTGTATTTCGTCGGTCAATCCGGGCGCGGTTCAGGCGTCTTCGGTGATGATGATGGCCTGCTCCGGGCATGATTGGGCGGCTTCACGAACCTGGTCCTGCCGATCGGCGGGCACCACTTCGTCGACCGCGGACGAACTGCCGTCGATGTCGCTGAGCCGAAACGACTCCGGCGCGATCATCGCGCACAGGGTGTGGCCCTGGCAGCGCTCTGGATCAACCCAGACCTTCACGATGTCTCCTTGCGTGGTTCGTTGCGGGGCTCGAGTTGGGGCGCTGCTCAGTGGGCGTCGCGCACGTCGGCGCGGGCGGTCACGACGGCTTGGCCGGTCTTCTCCACGAGCCGTGCGGTCTCGTCGAGATCCTCGGGCGCGGCCATCGAGTGGCCGATGGTGTCGATGTCACAGCACAGGTCGACGGCGATGACGTCGGCGCCCTCCTCGGCCAATCGCACCGCGTGACTGCGGCCCTGGCCGCGTGCCGCGCCGGTCACGAAGGCGACCTTCCCCCCACACGCCCGTGTGCGCCGTCTCCCACCGCTTCTCCTTCCGATTGGTCGCCGAAGACCGGTGTCTCAGGTGTTGCGACCGCCGTTGACGCCCAACAGCTGACCGGTGATGTAGCCCGCCTCGTCGGACACCAGGAAGGCGCATGCCGCCGCGATGTCCTCCGGCTTACCCATCCGGCGCACCGGGGTCCGCGCGATGGTCTCGTCGATATCGCCCAGGAAGCCGTTCTTCGCCGCGGCGCGCAGCATCGGGGTGTCGATGAAACCCGGCGGCACCGCGTTGACCGTGATTCCGGCGGGGCCGTACTCGAGTGCCAGGGACTTGGTGAGCCCGTTGACCGCGGACTTGGCCGCGACGTAATGGCTCATATAGGGCGCGCCGGAATGGGTGCTCGACGAGGAGATGTTGACGATCCGCCCCCACTTCGCCTGGATCATGTCGGGCAACACCGCCTGAATGGTGTGGAAGACCCCGTTGAGGTTGACGTCGATCACCCGCTGCCAGTCCTCGAACGTGATGTTTGTGAAGCGCTTGAAGCCGTCCAGCCCCGCTGCGTTGACGAGGACCGTGACGGGCCCCAGCTGGGCGCGGATCGCAGCGAAGGCGGCATCCAGCTGCGACCGGTCGGTGACGTCGGCGGTGAAGCAGTGGTCGCCGTCCGACGGGCGGAGATCGATCGTGGCGACGTCGAGGCCGTCGGCTCGCAGCCGTTGTGCGACGGCGAGACCGATGCCGGACCCGCCACCGGTGACCACCGCAGTCTTCACGTTGAGGCCTCTACTCCACAGGTGACCGTCTCAGTCACAAAGAATCACGCTTGCAATTATGAGAACCCTACTCTCACGCCGGATCGGGTTGCAAGATACCCGGGAAACCGTGTTTGGCCTGCGTCAAACTGCGTGTCCCCGGCAACCGCTGCCGCTCGGGTCGCTGGTCAGCGGCCCGCTCCCATTCCTGAGAGTTTCTTGAATTATCGAGAGTCGAATGTAAGATTCGCCGCGGAAGAGAATCAAATTATCGTAACCGTCACCAGGGGGTACGGAATGCCTGCCCAGGACACGGCAGAACCCGCCGCGGATGCCGCGCCTGAGTCACACGTCGACCGCCGGCTCTTGATCGGTGGCCGGTTGGTCGCCGCCGACGAAACCTTCCCGTCGATCAATCCCGCCACCGGCGCGGTCGTCGGGCATGCGCCGGACGCCGGTGCCGGGCAGGCCGAAGCCGCGATCGCGGCGGCCCGGGACGCGTTCGACACGACCAGCTGGCCGACCGATGTCGAGTTGCGCATCCGCTGCCTCGACCAGCTGCATCGGGCGCTGATCGACCACGCCGACGAGTTGCGTGAGCTGACCATCGCCGAGGTCGGCGCCACCCGAGCGCTCACGCACGGCGCCCAGCTCGACGAGCCGATCGGCATCGTGCGGTTCTACGCGGATCTGCTGCGCACCTACCGGTTCTCCGAGGACCTCGGGGAGAAGGAGTCGCGCGGCATGCTCCATCACCGCTGGGTGGAAAAGGAAGCCGCCGGCGTGGTCGCGGCGATCATCGCCTACAACTACCCGAACCAGCTGGCATTGGCGAAGCTCGCCCCCGCCCTGGCCGCGGGGTGCACCGTGGTCCTCAAGGGTGCGCCGGACACACCGTTGGTCACGTTGGCGCTCGGTGAGCTGATCGCCGAACACACCGACATGCCCGACGGTGTGGTGAACGTGATCAGCTCCTCGGGCCCCGAGGCCGGCGAGGCGCTGACCACCAGCCCCGACGTCGACGTCGTCACCTTCACCGGATCAACGGCGGTGGGGCGCAAGATCATGGCCGCCGCCAGCGGGACGGTCAAGCGCGTGTTCCTGGAGCTGGGGGGCAAATCGGCGGCCATCATGCTCGATGACGCGGACTTCGCCGGCGCGGCGACGTTCGCGGCGTTCAGCATGGTGACCCACGCGGGGCAGGGGTGTGCCCTGACGTCGCGGCTGCTGGTGCCCAGGTCACACCACGACGAGATCGTCGCGCTGATCGCGCAGAACTTCGCCCACGTCCGCCACGGCGACCCCGCGGATCCGAAAACCTACATGGGCCCACTGATCAACGAGCGCCAGCGCGACAAGGTGGACGGCATGGTCCAGCGCGCCGTCGCCGCGGGCGCGACGTTGGTCACCGGCGGCAAGCGGCTGGACCCGGGCTACTTCTATGCGCCGACGCTGCTCACCAATGTCGATCCCGACAGCGAGATCGCGCAGGAGGAGATCTTCGGGCCGGTGCTGGTCGTGATCGCGTTCGACGATGACGACGACGCGGTGCGCATCGCCAACAACTCGATCTACGGCCTGGCGGGTGCCGTCTTCAGCCGCGATGAGAACCGTGCGCTCGCGGTGGCGCGCCGGATCCGGGCCGGCTCCTTCTCGATCAACGGCGGCAACTACTTCGGCGCGGACAGCCCGTTCGGGGGCTTCAAGCAATCGGGGGTGGGCCGAGAGATGGGCGTGGCCGGTTTGGAGGAGTTCTTGGAGAGCAAGACGTTTGCGGTGCCGGCGCCGGGAGCTCCGGCGTGAGGCCGCTGGAGGGCATCCGCGTCCTGGAGGTCGCCATGTACGGGTTCGTCCCGTCGGCGGGCGCCGTGCTCGCCGAGTGGGGCGCCGACGTCGTCAAGGTCGAGCACGCGGTGACCGGCGATCCGCAGCGGGGCCTGCGACAGACCGGCATGCTGCGCGTCGAAGGCGACCCCAACCCCAACATCGAACACGCGAACCGCGGCAAGCGCAGCATCGGGCTGGACATGTCGGTGCCCGAGGGCAAGGAAGTGCTCTACGAGCTGGCGCGACGGTCGGACGTGTTCCTGACCAGCTTCCTGCCGGGCGCGCGCCAGAAGTTCGGGATCGACGTCGACGACATTCGGGCGGTGAACCCGCAGATCGTCTACGCGCGTGGCAGCGCGCTCGGTCCGCGCGGCGAAGAGTCGGTCAAGGGTGGCTACGACATGACCGCGTTCTGGTGCAGGGCCGGAACCGCCGCGACCATCACGCCGGCGGGGATGCCGGGGATGATCGCGCCGCCGGGACCCGCCTACGGCGACACCATCTCCGGCACGAATCTCGCGGGCGGCATCGCGGCGGCCCTGCTCAAGCGGGAACGCTCCGGTGAGCCGTCCGTCGTCGACGTGTCGCTGTTGGGCAGCGGCCTTTGGTCGATGGGACACACGGTCGCGCTGACGAACCATCTGGGCCAGCGGCTTGAAGCACCGCCGCCGGGTGTGCACGGCGCTCCCAACAACCCGTTGGTCGGGCTCTACACGACGTCCGACGGACGCTACATCTCCTTCGTGATGATGCAGCCCACCAAGTTCTGGGCCGACGTGTGCCGGCACGTCGACCTACCGGAGTTGGCCGACGACCCGCGCTTTGCAACGGTGGAGAAGATCGCCGCCAACACGGCGGAGGCGGTGGAGCTCCTGACCAAGGCCATCGCAACCCGCACGCTGGCCGAGTGGAGCGAACGCTTCACCACGCTGGCCGGTCCCTGGGCGCCCGTCCAGGACACCTTGCAGGCCGCCAACGACGCGCAGGTCCGTGCCAACGAGTACATCGTGCGGGCGGGCGAACTCGAGTTGGTCGCGAACCCGGTCCAATTCGACGTCGCGGCCCCACAGACCGGGCCGGCGCCCGGATTCGCCGAGCAGACGGACGAGATCTTGATGGAACTCGGATTCGACTGGGACCGCATCATCGAACTCAAGACGGCCGGCGCCGTCACCTAGGACCGGAGGTGTCGTCGATGTTCGAGCCGACCGTCGCGGCTGTGCCGACACATTCGCCCCGGCTAAGCGGACTGCTGATTGCTTGTCGGATAACGGTTATGCGTTTTCCGTTCCGTCCGGACCCGGCATGAGTCATAATCGCCGGACGCTTCAAGACATGGGCCCCACGTTTTGGAGCGTCAACTCACGCAACAGAACGGAGGTCCTGGCGTGAGGACGGACAGCGCTGTCATGCCCGGGTCAGGTGCCGGATTCCGGCCGCCCACAAGGCATTTCGTCGTCGCCTGCACGCCTTCATGGCCATCGGTTCAGCTAAATCTACAGCAGTCAGTACGTGAGAACAAGACTGTCGGTCTCGTAACTCAGGAAAGGGTTTGAGGCCGATGGCAACCACGGGCGCAGACCGTTGGTCAGCGGGATTGCCGCAGCTGAAACTGAAATGGGACATCTCGGGGCCCATGCAGGCCGTCGGAGCACTGTTCGCGATGTCGGCCGATGCGGTCAAGTTCTTGTTCCGCCGGCCGTTTCAGTGGCGGGAGTTCCTGGAGCAATCCTGGTTTGTCGCGCGGGTGTCGCTGGCCCCAACGTTGTTGGTGGCGATCCCGTTCACCGTCCTCGTCAGCTTCACGCTCAACATCCTGCTGCGCGAACTGGGCGCGGCGGATCTGTCCGGTGCGGGCGCCGCGTTCGGCGCGGTCACCCAGCTCGGACCGCTGGTCACGGTTTTGATCGTGGCGGGGGCGGGCGCTACGGCAATGTGTGCGGACCTGGGCGCGCGAACCATTCGCGAGGAAATCGACGCGATGGAGGTGCTGGGCATCAACCCGGTGCAACGGTTGGTCACCCCGCGCATGCTGGCTTCCGGATTGGTCGCCTTCCTGCTCAACAGCCTCGTCGTCATCATCGGCGTCCTCGGCGGTTACGTCTTTTCGGTGTTTGTGCAAGACGTCAACCCCGGCGCGTTCGCCGCGGGTATCACTCTGCTCACCGGCGTGCCCGAGGTGATCATTTCCTGCGTCAAGGCAGCGCTTTTCGGCCTCATCGCCGGCTTGGTCGCCTGCTATCGGGGCCTGTCGATCACCGGCGGCGGCGCCAAGGCCGTTGGCAACGCGGTGAACGAAACCGTGGTCTATGCCTTCATGTCCCTGTTCGTCGTCAACGTGGTCGTCACCGCGATCGGCATCAAGATGACGGCGAAGTAGGGACGGCCGATGGCGCTGAGGGCCGCATATCCGCGATTTTTCCGCCAACTGGAGAGGCCGGTCGCCTCGTTGGGCCGGATCGGCGACCACACCCTGTTCTACGGAAAGGCGCTCGCCGGGGTGCCCTTCGCGGCCACCCATTACACGCGCGAAGTCGTTCGACTCGTTGCCGAGATCAGCATGGGCGCAGGCACTTTGGCGATGATCGGCGGAACCGTGGTGATCGTCGGCTTCCTGACCCTGGCGGCGGGCGGCACCCTGGCGATTCAGGGCTACACCTCGCTGGGCAACATCGGCATCGAAGCGCTGACGGGTTTTTTGTCCGCATTCATCAATGTGCGCATCGCGGCGCCGGTGGTCGCGGGGATCGGTCTGGCGGCCACCTTCGGCGCGGGCGTGACCGCTCAGCTGGGTGCGATGCGGATCAACGAAGAAGTCGATGCTTTGGAGAGCATGGCCATCCGGCCGGTTTCCTACCTGGTGAGCACCAGGATCCTGGCGGGAATGATGGCCATCACGCCGTTGTACGCCATCGCCGTGATCCTGTCGTTCGTAGCCAGTCAGTTCACCACGACGTTCCTGCTCGGGCAGTCGCAGGGCTTGTATCAGCACTACTTCAACACGTTCCTGAACCCGATCGACTTGTTGTGGTCGTTCCTGCAGGCCATCCTGATGGCGCTCACCATCCTGCTGATCCACACCTACTACGGCTATTTCGCGTCGGGGGGACCGGCCGGCGTCGGCAATGCGACCGGCAACGCGGTGCGCACCTCGCTCATCGTCGTGGTGTCGGTAACGCTGTTGGTCTCGCTGTCTATCTACGGTACGAACGGCAATTTCAACCTGTCCGGTTAGCGAAGGAGGTGGAACGGCAGTGACGCAGAGTGTGCCAGCGGGTCGCGCGATCGCCGGCCGACACCCGCGCGCCGGCCATGCGCGGCCGCCGGCCGGACGAAATTACCTGCCGCCCCTGCTGGGGCTGATCACCGTCGTCATCATCTGCCTGATCGTCGCCATTGCGGTGGGTCTGTTTCAGGGCTCCTTCACCGAAACCGTGCCGGTCACCGTGATCTCGCAACGCGCCGGCCTGGTGATGAACCCGGACGCCAAGGTCAAGATGCGCGGCGTGCAGGTGGGCAAGGTCGCCTCGGTCGACTCGCTGCCCAACGGCCAAGCCGCCATTCACCTGGCGATGGACCCGTCGCAGTTGCGGTTCATTCCCAGCAACGTGCTCGTCGACATCGCGTCATCGACGGTATTCGGCGCGAAGTCCGTCCAGCTGGTCGAGCCTGACCAACCCTCGGCCCAGCGGCTGCACGCCGGTCAGACGCTGCAGGGCCAGCACGTGATGGTCGAAATCAACACGGTGTTCCAGCAATTGGTGTCGGTCCTGTCGCACATCGACCCGCCGAAGCTCAACGAGTCATTGGGTGCGCTCGCGCAAGCGTTCAGTGGGCGGGGCCCCCAGCTTGGCCAGTCGCTGAGCGACCTGGATTCGTTTCTGGCTCGGCTGGAGCCGAGCCTTCCCGCTTTCCGGCACGACCTCTCGGTCTTACCGGTGGTGGCCAACGCCTACGCCGACGCGGCACCGAACCTGGTGAAGACCGCGTCCAACGCGACCCGGATCAGCAAGACGCTGGTCGATGAGCAGCACAACCTGGATGCGCTGCTGATCAGCGCGATCGGCTTGGCCGACATCGGCAACGACGTCCTGTCGACGAACCGCCAACGGTTGACGGACGCGCTGCACCTGCTGGTGCCGACCACCGATCTGACCAACGAATACCACGAGGTGTTCACCTGCGGGTTCGGTGGGCTGATCAACATCGCGCACGGTCCGCCGCTGTCGGAACCGAGCATCAACATCTCGGCGAGCCTCACCTGGGGTGGCGAACGCTATCGGTATCCGACGAACCTGCCCAAGGTTGCGGCGACCGGTGGTCCCCAGTGCATGGGTCTGCCGAACCTGCCGTTCAACACGCATCCGAAGCAGTTCATCACCGACATCGGCGCCGACCCGGTGGGGTACGGAAACCCACAAGTGCTGATCAACTCCGACCTTCTCAAACAGCTGTTGTACGGACCGATCGCCGGGCCGCCACGCAACTCCGCCCAGGTCGGGATGCCCGGATGAGAACCCGCGCCACGCTGATAAAGTTCGCGATCTTCGCGGTCGTGATGGCGATGCTGACCGCCTTCCTGTTCTTCATCTTCGGCCAATACCGGACGGGTGCGACCACCGGTTATTCGGCGGTGTTCACCGACGTGTCGCGTCTCAAAGTGGGGCAGTCGGTGCGAGTAGCCGGCATCCGGGTCGGCACGGTCAACAGCGTTTCGCTGCAGCCGGACAAGAAAGTCGTGGTGCAGTTCGACGCCGACCGCAGCATCGTCCTCACCGAGGGCACCAAGGCGGCGGTCCGCTATCTGAACTTGGTGGGCGATCGCTACCTCGAACTCGTCGACGGTCCGGGTCCGACCAAGCGCCTGCCGGCCGGTGGCCAGATTCCGGTCAACCGCACGGCGCCGGCGTTTGACCTCGATCTGCTGCTCGGCGGACTCAAACCCGTGACGCAGGGCCTGAATGCGCGCGACGTCAACGCGCTCACCTCGGCGTTGCTGCAGGTCTTCCAAGGGCAGGGTGGGACCCTCGAGTCGCTTTTCGCCAAGACGACGTCGTTCTCAAATGCCTTGGCGGACAACGATCAGACCGTGCAGCAACTGATCGACAACCTCAACATCGTGATCGGCACGATCTCCAAGGACGGCGGCAAGTTCTCCGGGGCGATCGACCGTCTCGAGCGGCTCGTCAGCGGGTTGTCGGACGACCGCAACACCATCGGCTCCGCCATCGACGCCCTGGACAGGGGAACCGCCTCGCTGGCGGATCTGCTGACCAGCGCGCGGCCGCCGCTGTCGGGCACCATCGACCAGTTGAATCGGCTGGCACCGATTCTCGACAACGACAAGGACCGCCTGGACGCCGCAATCGGCAAGGCGCCCAAGAACTACCGCAAGCTGGTTCGGCTCGGCGCGAACGGCGCCACCATCCCGTACTACCTCTGCCAGTTGGAATTACGCGGCACGGATCTTCAGGGCCGGACGGTGAAAGCTCCGATATTCAGGTCAGACGCTGGAAGGTGCACGGAACCCTGATGCTCAAGTATCGCGGAACTGGCCTCGTCAAGGCGGGACTCATCGGCGTCGTCCTGGCGGTGATGGTCATCCTCGTCGGCCTGTCGCCCGACCGGTTCATCGCGTGGGCGACGATGGTCAGGTACCAGGCGCTGTTCACCGAAGCCGGCGGCCTCGCGACGGGCAACCCCGTGATCGTGTCGGGCGTGAAGGTCGGCACGGTGTCTGATGTGAAGCTGCACCGCGGCGACGCTCTGGTGACGTTCGCGATGAAGGGCAACGTCCTGCTCGGTTCGGAGACGTCCGCGCACATCCGCACCGGCACGTTGCTGGGCGAGCGGATGCTGACGCTGGAGTCCGCCGGCAGCGGCACGTTGCACCCGATGGCGCTCATCCCCGTCTCACGCACGTCTTCGCCGTACTCGCTGACGGAAGCGGTCAGCGACCTGACGACCGACACCGCCGGAACGGACACCACGGCGCTGAATCGGTCGTTGGACACGCTCGCTGCGACGCTCGACCAGATCGCGCCCCAAATGGGGCCGGCCTTCGACGCGCTCACCCGGTTGTCGCGCACCCTCAACAGCCGCAACAAGAACCTCGGCGAGCTGTTCAAGAGCGCCGGCGACGTCACCGGCGTCCTCTCCGAACGCAGCCAGCAGGTCAACAAACTCATCCTCAACTCCGACTCCCTGCTCCAGGTGCTGGTGGCGCGCCGGCAGGAGATCGTGGACCTGCTGGCCAACACGTCGGCGGTCGCCAAACAGTTGACGGCACTGGTGCACGACAACGAAAGCAAGCTGGCGCC
>NZ_LZJG01000299.1:0-28832 GCF_001667785.1 Mycobacterium sp. E3247
ACGGGGTGCGCCTGCACATGCTGCGTCACCAGCAGATCCTGGCGCCGAAATTCGAGCTGGCGCTGGACATCCTGGACAAGCGGCTGAGCGACTCCAAGATCGCGTCCTGGACCGAACCTCAGGGCGGTTACTTCATCAGCCTCGACGTGTTGCCCGGAACGGCGCGCCGGACCGTGGCCCTGGCCAAGGACGCCGGCATCGCCGTGACCGAGGCGGGAGCGTCCTTCCCGTACCGAAAAGACCCGGAGGACAAGAACATCCGGATCGCGCCCACCTTCCCGTCGCTGCCCGACCTGCGCGACGCGGTCGACGGGCTGGCCACCTGCGCGCTGCTGGCGGCGTCGGAGTCGCTGCTCGTCTCCGCCGCATCCAGCGTGAGCTGACGGCTTTCTGTGTGCGCTGAGGGCGGAGAATCTGGCGAAATCCCACCCTGGACGCACGCCCAAAGCCTTGCCCGCACACTCGAAGCCGCTGATGCACCCTCAAAAGCCGCCGCGCTTTAGTCACCACGTTTTCGGTCCGACTTTTCCCCGCAAGCGGGAGGTGCCCCACAGCGGGCCCTGCCAGCCGAGCTCTGGTCGGCCGGCGCCGGTAGCCTGCTGAGCGTGGCCCTCTACCGCAAGTACCGACCGGCAACCTTCGCCGAGGTGGTGGGGCAGGAGCACGTCACCGAGCCGCTGTCGATCGCCCTGGAAGCCGGTCGGATCAACCACGCCTACCTGTTCTCCGGTCCGCGCGGCTGCGGCAAGACGTCGTCGGCGCGCATCCTGGCCCGGTCGCTGAACTGCGCCCAGGGGCCGACGGCCACCCCGTGCGGCGTCTGCGAGTCCTGCACGGCGCTGGCTCCGAACGCCCCCGGCAGCATCGACGTGGTGGAGCTGGACGCAGCCAGCCACGGCGGCGTGGACGACACGAGGGAGCTGCGGGACCGCGCGTTCTACGCGCCGGCGCAGTCGCGCTACCGGGTGTTCATCATCGACGAGGCGCACATGGTGACCACCGCGGGGTTCAACGCGCTGCTCAAGATCGTGGAGGAGCCGCCCGAGCACCTCATCTTCATCTTCGCCACCACCGAGCCGGAGAAGGTGCTGCCGACGATCCGCTCGCGCACCCACCACTACCCGTTCCGGCTGCTGCCGCCGAAGACCATGCGGTCGCTGATCGGGCGGATCTGCGAGCAGGAGGGCGTCGCGGTCGACGACGCGGTGTTCCCCCTGGTGATCCGCGCCGGCGGCGGCTCCCCACGCGACACGCTGTCGGTGCTCGATCAGCTGTTGGCGGGTGCCGAGGGCGCCCACGTGACGTACCCGCGGGCGCTCGGGCTGCTCGGCGCCACCGACGTCGCGCTGATCGACGATGCCGTGGACGCCCTCGCGGCGGGCGACGCCGCCGCGTTGTTCGGTGCGGTGGAGTCGGTGATCGATTCCGGCCACGACCCGCGGCGCTTCGCCACCGACCTGCTGGAGCGGTTCCGCGACCTCCTTCTCATGCAGGCGGTTCCCGACGCGGTCAGCCGCGGGGTGGTGGACGCGCCGGAGGACGTGCTCGACCGCATGCGTGACCAGGCGACCCGCCTGGGGCCGGCCACCCTGACCCGCTACGCCGAGGTCGTGCAGGCGGGCCTCGGCGAGATGCGCGGCGCGACGGCCCCCCGGCTGCTGCTCGAAGTCGTCTGCGCGCGGCTGCTGCTGCCCTCGGCCAGCGACACCGAGTCGGCCCTGCTGCAGCGCGTCGAGCGGATCGAGACCCGCCTCGACATGTCCATCCCCGCCTCGGAGGCGGCCGCCGCGCACCCGCCGCACCCGGCGGTGGCGACGCCGGCGCGGCCGCGCAGGGAGCCGACCCCGCCCAAGGAGCACGTCCCGCCCAGGTCCGCTCCGCCCGTTCCCAGGCCGGAGGCGGTCCCCGAACCGGTCCCGGCGCCCCCGGCGCCCGAACCGGCCGCCGCGCCGATCGCCGAACCGGCCGCCGCCGCGGGCGAACTCAACGCGGCCGCCGTGCGAACCATGTGGCCCACGGTGCGCGACAAGGTGCGCCAGCGCAGCCGCACCACCGAGGTCATGCTGGCGGGTGCCACCGTCCGCGCCCTCGAGGAGAACACGCTGGTGTTGACGCATTCGTCGGCGCCGCTGGCCAAGCGGCTGTGCGAACAGCGCAACGCCGACGTCATCGCCGAAGCGCTCAAGGACGCGCTGGGCGTCAACTGGCGGGTGCGCTGCGAGGTTGGCGCCGCCGCCCCGGTCGAGTCGGCGCCCCCGCCCACGCGGGTCGAGGAGCCGGCGCCCGACGTGGCGCGGCGCGACGACGAAGAGGAACACATGCTCGCCGAGGCCGGACGCACGGAGGCGTCGGGGCCGCGGCGCGATCCGGAGGAGGTCGCGCTGGAGCTGTTACAGAACGAGCTGGGCGCGCGCCGGATCGACGGGGGCTAGTGGGCTAGGGCGTCCACCACGGCCGCAGCGGCAGCTGGTCGTCGCCCCGGCAATCGACGTTGGCCGCCAGCACGTGGTGCAGTTGCAGGTTGTTCTGCTCGAACGCCACCCGCGAGGCCGCCATGTAGAGACCCCAGACCTTGGCGGTGGCCAGCCCGACCTCCTCGACCGCTTCGTCCCAGTGCTCGACCAGGTTGCGGCACCAGTCCCGCAGCGTCATCGCGTAGTGATGTCGGAAGTTCTCCTCGTGCAGCACCTCGAACCCGACGTCCTGCACCTCGGTGATGATGCGCCCGGAACCGGTGAGCTCCCCGTCGGGGAAGACATACCGGTCGGTGAAGCCACCCGCGAACGAGGTCGACTTGTTGTCGTGGCGGGTGATGCAGTGGTTGAGCAACAGGCCGCCGGTGCGCAGCCTGGACTTCAGGAACCCGAAGTAGGCCGGGTAGTTCTTGACGCCGATGTGTTCTGTCAACCCGATCGAGGACACGGCGTCGAAGCCGCGCTCGCCGATGTCGCGGTAGTCCGAATGGCGGACCTCGGCAAGGTCGGTGAGCCCTTCGTCTTCGATCGCGCGCTGCGCCCACTTCGCCTGCTCACCCGAGAGGGTGGCACCGATCACCCGGACCCCGCGTCGCGCGGCGAAGCGCACCATGCCGCCCCAGCCACAGCCGACGTCGAGCAGCCGGTCGCCCGGTTGCAGCCGCAGCTTTTCGAAGACCAGCCGGTACTTGTTCTCCTGGGCCTCTTCCAGCGTCGCGTCGGCGTCGGGATAGACCGCGCACGTATAGGTCATCGACGGGCCGAGCACCCATTCGTAGAAGGTGTTGGACACGTCGTAGTGGTGATGGATGGCCTCGGCGTCGCGGGTCTTGGTGTGCATGAGCCCGTCGGCGATCCGGCGCCACCGCGGCGGGGTCTCCTGCGGCGGCGGGGGGATCGGCACCAGCCGCTCCAGACCCATCGAACGCACCACGTTGGCGAGCACCCGCGCGGGCGGCCGCTTGAACTGGACGCGGTCGGTCAACGTCTTGAGCAGTTGGTATGGGTCTCCGGGGTGGACGCCGTACAGGTCCAGGTCGCCCGCCACGTACGCGCGGGCGAGGCCGAGTTCGCCGGGAGCGGTCGCCAGGTAGGTGGCGCCCCGCGGGGTCCGAAGGTCAAGGCCCAGTTCGGCATCCTTGTTGCCCGCGATGCTGCCGTCGTAGGCGGTGAACTTCAACGGATGCCGCCCGGTCGCGGCGAAGACCGCCAGGATCTCCGCCATGCTCATTTTTCCGGTGGTGGCGCGGTGGGGTTCTTGGGTGGTCGTCATCGCCGCTGTACCGCCTTTGCATAGAGGTCGAGGAGACGGGAATCGGGATCATAGGTCTTCTTGACGGTGTTGTAGGCCTCGCCGCCGTACAACTCGTCGAACTCCTCGCGGGTGTAGTAGGAGTCGGAATACAGCGACTTGTGCCCGTCGAGTCCGCTCACCTTCGCTTCGATCGTCCGATTGGTTTCACCTTCCGTGGCGCCCGCCGGCACCGAGGACCAAAACCCGACGTTGACGTACGTGTGGTCCGGCCGCATCGGATACAGCGGCCAGCCCTCGTCGTCGCGCAACCGCAGCGGGCACAGCCAGATCGGGGTGATGGGCACGTTGTCTAGGAACCACTCCAGGAACTCGCAGGTCCGTTCGACCGGCACCTCGACGTCTTGCACCACCCGCTCCCGCGGCGGCCGGCCGTTGCGCTTCTCGATCCGGTCCGCGACACCGAAGCGCTGGTCCATGGCGACGAGCTTCGAGTAGACGCTGCTGCGCCGGTAGCGCCGCGGCCACCACCGCCGTATCCGGGGGTTCTGCACGCCGAACGCGCGTGAGCACCAGAACCAGTCGGTGTCCCAGCGCCAGAAGTAGTCGTGCGTCGTCAGCCGGTCGTCCTTGGTGGCTTCCACACCAGGGGAATCGTGCCGGATCGACTGGTAGTAGATGTCCTTCCCGGTGTAGTCGCTGACCGGGCCCGGGGTGGTGGTTCGCCGGCCGATGCACAGGTAACTCTCGTCGGCGCCGAACACCACCCCGTCGAGATAGTCCACCGGGGTGCCGCCCTGCCCGCCGGTGTCGATGATGCGTTCCATCGCCGCGATCAGCGCCGGCAGCGAGCGGAACCGGATGTGCCGCAACGCCACGAACGGTGCGACGGGCTCCAGCTCGATGCGCAGCCGGGTCGAATAACCAAGCGTCCCATAGGAATTGGGGAAGGCGCGGAACAGGTCGGGATGCTGGGTGCGCGACGCGGTGAGTAATTCGCCGGCGCCGGTGAGGACGTCCATCTCCAGCACCGATTCGTGCGGCAGGCCGTTGCGGAACGACGCCGACTCGATCCCCAGGCCGCTGACCGCACCGCCGAGGGTGATGGTCTTCAGTTGCGGGAC
The DNA here is from genome assembly GCF_001667785.1 of Mycobacterium sp. E3247. Lineage (NCBI taxonomy): Bacteria > Bacillati > Actinomycetota > Actinomycetes > Mycobacteriales > Mycobacteriaceae > Mycobacterium > Mycobacterium sp. E3247. The sequence continues at coordinate 4,851 of NZ_LZJG01000299.1, forward strand.
GACCAGCGGCGACAGGCCGTACGGCAACGTCGCCGCGACCAGATCTTCGTAGGTGCACATCCCGGCCACGTCGGCGGTGCGGGATTCGGGATCGACGCTCAGCACGCCGGTCAGCCCCGACGTGTCGAGGCCAGGGGAGTCGCGTTTAGCGCGGGCGCGGAACAGGTTTGAGGTCGGCTTGGCGAGCCGGACGGCGGACGTTGCGGGGATGGATCGATAACTCGCCATCAACCGGTCAACGCCCGACTTGTGCGCCGAGAGTGCAGATCCTGAGGCAGGCACCACATATACCCTAGTCTTCGACCACAGCCCGTGCACCCGCGCGCGGGCGGCATAGCTTCAGGAGTTTGTCTTGGGACAGGTGAGTGCTGCCAGCACGATTTTGGTCAATACCGAGCCGGCCGCCACCCTGGCGGCCGTCGCGGACTATCAGACGGTGCGCCCGAAGATTCTGTCCCCTCAGTACAGCGACTACCAGGTGTTGCAGGGTGGCCAGGGCGCGGGCACGGTGGCCAAATGGAAGCTGCAGGCGACCAAATCCCGAGTCCGCGACGTGCAGGTCGACGTCGACGTCGCCGGCCACTCCGTCATCGAGAAGGACGCCAACTCGTCGATGATCATCAACTGGACGGTGGCCCCCGCCGGACCCGGGTCCAGCGTCACCGTGAAGACCACCTGGACCGGTGCGGGCGGCATCAAGGGGTTCTTCGAGAAGACCTTTGCGCCGTTGGGGCTGAAGAGGATTCAGGGCGAGGTGCTGGCCAACCTGAAGAACGAATTGGAAGCTCGGCCTAACTAGCGCGCCTGGCCCTGCGAGGCCAGGAAGCCGGCGACGCCGCGGACCATCGCGTCGGCGTACTTCTGCCTGCCCTCGGCCGACTCCATCAGCGCCGAATCCGCGGGGTTCTTCATGTTGCCGCACTCGACCAGGATGGACGGGTACTGCGCCAGGTTCAGGCCGGTCAGGTCCGAGCGCCCGTACAGCCCACCCTGGCCGATGTAATTGGCCGGCGGGATGCCGGAGGCCTGCATCTGGTCGCGCATGATCCGCGCGTACTGCACGGACGGCCCGGCCTGCACCTGGTTGAGCGGCGGGGCCGAGTAGTTGACGTGGAATCCGCGGCCCGACGCCGGCCCCCCGTCGGCGTGGATGCTCAGGACCGCGTTGGGGTGCAGCGCGTTGGCCATGTTGGCGCGCTCGTCGACGCACGGCCCCAACCCGGTGTCGTTCCCGCGCGCCATCGCGGTCCGGACGCCCAGGGCGTTCAACTCCTGGCGGACCCGCAGCGCGGTGTCCCAGGTGAAGGTGTGCTCCGGATAGCCGCTGTTGGTCGACGTCCCGCTCGCCTGGCAGTCCTTGGTGCCGCCGCGGCCGGTGGGCACCTGACGGCTGATGGACGCGTCGTTGGCGCCGTTGTGGCCGGGATCGATGAAGACCACCATCCCGGCGATGTTGGAGGGGACACCCCACGCGGCCGGGGTGATCGCTGTCGAAGCGGCGACCAGCACACCGATGACCAACCTGACGCCGACACGCCTGCTCACTCGTAGGTCCACGGCGCAAAGGTAGCCTCGCGCGGTCTACGCTGGGTGTTTCGAATCGCCGGACACCCGCAGGCGAAACCAACTCGAGACCAAGATGCGAGGGGACTGTCATGCAACCCGGAGGCGACATGTCGGCGCTGCTGGCCCAGGCGCAGCAGATGCAGCAGAAGTTGATGGAAGCCCAGCAACAGCTCGCCAACGCCGAGATCCACGGGCAGGCCGGCGGGGGCCTGGTCAACGTGACGGTCAAAGGCAGCGGCGAGGTGGTCGCGGTGCGGATCGATCCCCAGGTCGTCGACCCCGGGGACGTCGAGACGCTGCAGGACCTGATCGTCGGCGCCATGGCCGACGCCTCCACGCAGGTCACCCGCATGGCACAGGAACGGCTGGGCGCGCTGGCCGGCGGCTTGGGCGGCCCGCCCCCGGGCCAGCCTCCAGCCCCGGCGCCGGAGCTCTAGACACTCCGCCGACATGTTTGAAGGACCCGTCCAGGATTTGATCGACGAGCTCGGCAAGCTGCCGGGCATCGGGCCCAAGAGCGCGCAACGCATCGCGTTCCACCTGTTGTCCGTCGAACCCCCGGACATCGACCGGCTGACCGCGGCGCTCGGTAAGGTCCGCGACGGCGTGCGGTTCTGCGCGGTGTGCGGCAACGTCTCCGACAACGAGCGCTGCCGGATCTGCTCGGATCCCCGGCGCGACGGCTCCCTGGTGTGCGTCGTCGAGGAGCCGAAGGATGTCCAGGCCGTCGAGCGCACCCGCGAGTTCCGCGGCCGCTACCACGTGCTGGGCGGTGCGCTGGATCCGCTCTCCGGGGTGGGGCCCGAGCAGCTGCGGATCCGCGAGTTGCTGAGCCGGATCGGGGAGCGGGTCGACGACGTGGACATCGCCGAGGTGATCATCGCCACCGACCCCAACACCGAGGGCGAGGCGACCGCCACCTACCTGGTGCGGATGCTGCGCGATATCCCCGGGCTGACCGTGACGCGGATCGCCTCCGGCCTGCCGATGGGCGGCGACCTGGAGTTCGCCGACGAACTGACGCTGGGCCGCGCCCTCGCCGGCCGCCGGGCGATGGTCTGACGCACAGCCCGTCAGGAAGCTCTCGGTAGGGATAGGCGACCGTCAAATTTGATAGCGCATGCGCTATCAAATCCGGCGTTGACCACATGCCTGGAGCGCGGTCGCACACGGACCGTCACGCGGTCACGACAGCGAAGTTGTCGCTGGTGGCCCACGCCTGCTCGAAGGTCGTCAGCGCTACCTGCTCGTCCCGGCCGGCCTTGATGCCGCTGTCGTTGAGGTGCACCACCCGAGCCGTGGTGTCGATGCCGGTGACGACGACGAAGTGGTTCTCCCGGGTGCGGTTGCCGGGTTCGTCCCAGATGATCTTGTCGTTGAGTCCGACGATCACCCGCTGGCCCCGGTCCAGGTCCTGCGCCAGGGCATCGGTGTCGGTGTGCACCCCGGTGGCCGGTATGCCGTAGTGCGCCAGCAGCACCGCCAGGTCGCTGTTGCTGGTCCTGCCGCCGGAGCGGTAGATCGGCCCGGAATGGCTCACGCTGGGGATGTTGCCGGCGGCGGCGGTGATCTCGTCCTCGGTGGGTTGGTGGTCGCTGAGCTGGCCGATCACGTCGGCCACCGCCATCTCCCCGCAGTCCAAATCCTGTTGCTGGTAGCGCCAGTAGGGCGCGGCGGCGGCCGGGTCGCCGTGCATCCCGTCGCGGGCGGCGTGGGCGGGGCCGGCGAGCGCGACGGCCACCGCGGCGGCCGCGCCGAGCGCCATGGCGATCTTGGTGCTGGTGTCTGCCATGGGCCAAGGCTGGGCGACGGCCCTCAAAGGATCCTTGGGGTCGGGGGACCGTCGTGGAGCCTCGGGAACGGGTGGCCGGCCGTCAGCGGGCGGCCAGTCGCTCCCGGCGCAGCAGGTCGACCTCCGGGAGCTCCAGCGGCGCCAGCTCACCGACCACCTTGCCGAGCAGCAGGTCGGCCAGCTCGGGATTGCGGGCCAGGCACGGCCCGTGCATGTAGGTGGCGACGACGCTGCCCTGCACCGCGCCGTCGTAGCCGTCGCCCGCCCGGTTGCCGGCGCCCTTGGTCACCGCGCCTAGCGGCGACGCGGCGGGGCCGAGCACGGTGCCGCCCCGGTGGTTCTCGAAACCGGTGAGCCGGTGGGTCAGGCCGGGCAGTAGCGGCTTGGTGATCAGTTCGCCGATGGTGCGGGCCTCCTGCGGCGACGTGGTCGCGTCGAGCAGGCCGACGCCGTCGACCCGTTCGCCCGCCGACGTCTCATACCACTGGCCCAGCACCTGGACCGCGGCGCAGATCGCCAGCACGGGCGCGCCGCGCTCGGCCGCGCGCTGCAGGCCCGGGTAGCGAATCAGGTGCCTGGTGGCCAGCCGCTGCGCGTAGTCCTCGGCGCCGCCCAGGGTGTAGAGGTCCAGCGAGTCCGGCACCGGGTCGGCCAGCGTGATCTCGACGATGTCGGCGGCGATGCCCCGCAACCGCAGCCGCTGGCGCAGCACCAGCGCGTTGCCGCCGTCACCGTAGGTGCCCATCACGTCGGGCAGCACCAGGCCGATGCGCACCTTGGAAAAGGACGATGTGTCAGCCATGACGCCCCAACGCTCGTTGCAGCTGCAGGAACGCGGTGTAGTTGGCGACGACCTCGACCCGCCCGGGCGGGCAGGACGCGATGGCGGCCAGGGTGTCGTGCACCAGGGTGTGGTCGACGCCCGCATACCCCAGGCGCACCGCGAGGTCGGTGCCGCGTTCTCCGGCGGCGACGACCGCGGTCTTCTCGAAGTGCTCGAACCGCACGTCCCACAGCCAGGACAGGTCCTCCCCGTCGGGCACCTGGCCGTTGACCGAGATGACCACCCCGGCCGCGTGCTTGTCCACCATCGACAGCGCCTCCTGCCATCCGGCGGGGTTCTTGGCCAGCAGGATGCGCGCTTCGTGATCGCCGATGCGGACGGTCCGGTAGCGCCCGGCGACCTCGTCGACCCGGCTGACGGCCGCGACGGCCCGGGCCGGGTCGGCGCCCAGCGCGACGGCCGCGGCGACGGCCTGGGCGGCGTTGCCGCGGTTCACCGCGCCGGGCAGCGCCAACCGCATCGGCAGGGCCAGCCCGTCGGGCCCGTACAGCGTCTCGTCGTCGAACCACCACTGCGGGCTGGGCCGCTTGAAGTCCGCGCCGGTGGAATACCAGTGGCCCTTCTCGCGGACGATCACCTCGCCGCTGCGCGGGCAGCTGACCGAGTCGTTGGCCCACGAGCCGCCCGCGGCCACCCACACCACGTTCGGGCTGTCGTAGGCCGCCGACGTCATGAGCACGTCGTCACAGTTGGCGACGACGACCGCCTTCGGGTGCCGCGCCAGCCCCGCCCGCAGCGTGCGCTCGATGACGTTGATCTCGCCGACGCGGTCCAGCTGGTCGCGCGACAGGTTCAGCAGCACGACGACCGCGGGGCCGACGGCATCCGACACGTGCGGCACGTGCATCTCGTCGACCTCGAGGGCCGCCAGCGCCGCCTCGCGATTGGCGGCCAGCGCCGCGACCAGGCCGGCGTCCATGTTGGCGCCCTCGGCGTTGGTGGCCACCGGGCCCATTGTGCCGAGCGCGGCCGCGGTCATCCGGGTGGTGGTGGACTTGCCGTTGGTGCCGGTGACGACGACGGTGCGCCGTCCGGCAGCGAGCTGGCGCAGCACCGATCGGTCCAGGGTCATGGCGACCAGTCCGCCGATCATTGCCCCGGCTCCGCGTCCGGTCACCCGCGACGCCCAGCGCGCGCTCGCTCCCGCGGCGAGGGCCAGGCGTGCGCGGGTGGTGATCACCCGCGCAGTTTAAGGGCGATCGCAAGCGCGGCGCAGAGCGCCGGGCGCTGCGGGTCACCCTCATCGAATAAGGGCGATCGCAAGCGCGGCGCAGAGCGCCGGGCGCTGCGGGTCGCCCTCATCGAATTCATCGACCGACACGGCCGCGAAGCGACCCGGCGATGTCGGTCGGACGTGCCATTCTCAAGTCATGAACGGCATGTCCTGGGGTCGGCCGGCCGCCGAGCCGGTCGGGGGGTGGGCCGTCATCGACGTCGAGACGTCGGGCTTCCGGCCGGGTCAGGCGCGGGTGATCAGCCTGGCGGTGCTGGGCCTCGATTCCGACGGCCGCGTCGAGCAGTCGGTCGTCAGCCTGCTCAACCCCGGCGTGGACCCGGGCCCGACCCACGTGCACGGTCTGACCGCCGCCATGCTGGAAGACCAACCGCAGTTCGCCGACGTCGTCGACGACGTGGTCAAGGTGCTGGACGGCCGCACGCTGGTGGCCCACAACGTCGCGTTCGACTACGCGTTCCTGGCCGCGGAGGCCGAGCTCGCTGAGGCCGAACTCCCCGTCGACTCGGTGATGTGCACGGTCGAGCTGGCCCGGCGGCTGGACCTGGGCACCGACAACCTGCGGCTGGAGACCCTCGCCGCGCACTGGGGTGTCACCCAGGAACGGCCGCACGACGCCTTCGACGACGCACTGGTGCTCACCGGGGTGCTGGCGTCGGCGCTCGAGCGGGCGCGTGAGCGCGACATCTGGCTGCCGGTGCATCCGGTGACCCGGCGCCGGTGGCCGAACGGCCGCGTCACCCATGACGAGCTGCGCCCGCTGAAGGTGTTGGCCTCGCGGATGCCCTGCCCGTATCTCAACCCCGGCCACTACGTATGTGGCAGGCCGCTGGTGCAGGGCATGCGGGTGGCCCTGGCGGCCGAGGTCGGGCGGACCCACGAGGAGCTCGTCGAGCGGATCCTGCACGCCGGGCTGGCCTACAGCGACGCCGTCGACGGGGAGACGTCGCTGGTGATCTGCAACGACCCGGCCCCCGACCAGGGCAAGGGCTACCTGGCCTGCCAGCTGGGCATCCCGGTGATCTCCGACACCCAGTTCATGGACTCCATCCGCGCGGTCGTCGGCGGCACCAGCATGGAGGAATTCACCGACACCACCGCGGTGGATCAGCAGCTCGCGCTGTTCTGACCGATAGCGTCTTCCCGCCGGACGTCGCCCGGCGGGAAGACATTGCGGACCGTTAATCGGCGGGGATCAGGATCGTCTTGCCGGGCAGCCGGCCGGCGTCGGCGGCGTCGTGCACCGCGGCCGCCTCGCTCAGCGGGCGGCGATCGGCGACGTCGATGCGCAGCTGCCCGGAGTCGACGCGGCCCACCAGGCCGGCCAGCTGCTCGGCATCGCTGCGGACGAACACCCGTTGCGTGCGCACCCCGCGCGCGGCGTCCTGAGTTCCCGGCGTCATCGTGCCCACGTGGAAACCGCCGTCGGCGACCACGCCGACGAGGGCTTCGGTTTCCTCGGGTGAGGTGCTCAGCAGGTTGAACACGACGTCGAAAGGCTGTCCCGCAACGGCGAGCGGCGTCGTCGCGTAGTCGATGTGGTCGATGAGCCGGTCGGCGCCGTAGTCGCGCAGGCGGTCCGCGCTGCGCGCCGAGGCGGTCGCGGTGACGATGGCGCCGGCCTGCTTGGCCAGCTGAACGGCGTACCCGCCGACCGCCCCGCCCGCGCCGTTGATCAGGATCGTCTGGCCCGCCGCCAACCCGGCGATCTCGAACAGGGCCTGCCACGCGGTCAATCCCGCCTCCGGCAGCGCGGCCGCGTCGGCCAGCGCCACCGACCGCGGTGCGGCGGCCAGCGCCCCGACCGGCGCGAGCACGTATTCGGCGGCGGCGCCGTCGGCATCCAGCGGGAGCAACGCCACCACGGCGTCGCCGACGCTCCAGCCCGTCACGCCGTCGCCGAGTTCGGCGACCGTGCCCGCGACGTCGATGCCGGGTGTGTGGGGAAAAGTGATCGCGTACACCTCGGCCAGGTAGCCCCCGCGGATGCCCGCGTCGACCGGGTTGAACGAGGTCGCGGCCACCTTCACCAGGACCTGTCCCGGGCCCGGCGTCGGGCGCTCGACGTCCGTGTACACAAGCACCTCGCTGCCGCCGTACCGGTGGTAGTGCACTGACTTCACGATGTCCTCCATCCGTTTTTGCTTCGATATCGAAGCAATTCCGAAACGCGGTGTGACCGTCGTCGCATTGCTTCGATTTCGAAGCAGTAGGATCGGGGCATGGCCGAAGCGCTCAAGCCCGAGCAGATGCGCACGTACTTCGCGCTCACCGAGGCGGTCAGCCTGCTGCAGTACGCCGTGCAACAGCAGCTACAGGCCGAGGGCGATCTCAGCTACGTGCAGTTCGAGATCCTGGCCCAACTCGCCGACGCCGACGGTCAGCTGACCATGACCGACCTGGCCGACGGCGTGGTCTACAGCCGCAGCGGCCTCACCCATCAGGCCGGGCTGTTGGAGAGGGCCGGGCTCATCACCCGCGCGGCCAGCCCCCACGACCAGCGGGCCACCGTCGTCAGCATCACCGAGGAGGGCCGGGCCCGGCTCGCTGCGGTCCTGCCCGGGCACATCGAGGTCGTGCGCGGCCTGTTCGACCCGCTGTCCGACCGGGACGTGCGCACGCTGGGCGACATCATGAGCCGCGCCCGCGACCACATGCGGGCCCGGCCGCCCCGCTCCGCCGCGCCGCGGAAGCGCCAGGCGTCGGGCGCGGAGGTCTAACGCGACGCGCGGTTGACCGCGGACACGACCGCCCGCAACGACGCGGTGGTGATCGACGGCGCGATGCCGACGCCCCACACCGTCTTGCCGTCGACTGAGGCCTCGACGTAAGCCGCCGCCTGCGCGTCGTCGCCGGCGCTCATCGCGTGCTCGGAGTAGTCCAGGACCGCGACGTCGAACCCCACGTCACCCAGCGCGTGGACGAACGCCGCCAGCGGGCCGTTGCCGGTGCCGCTGATCTCCGACTCGACCCCGTTGACCTTCACCGTCGCCGCGATCGTGGTGCTGCCGCTGTCCTCCTCCGACGCCTCGACCCGCTGTTTCATCCGCTCCAGCGGCCACACCGGGGCCAGGTACTCCTCGTAGAACGCGTCCCACATCTCCTTGGGCGACACCTCGCCGCCCTCGCCCTCGGTGATCTTCTGGACCACCTGGGAGAACTCGATCTGCAGCCGCCGCGGCAGGGCCAGGCCGTGGTCGGACTTCATGATGTAGGCCACCCCGCCCTTGCCGGACTGCGAATTGACCCGGATCACGGCCTCGTAGGTGCGCCCGACGTCCTTGGGGTCGATCGGCAGATACGGGACCTGCCAGAGCATGTCCTCGACGTCGGAGTCCGCGGCGTCCGCGTCGATCTTCATCTGATCCAGGCCCTTGTTGATGGCGTCCTGGTGGCTGCCGGAGAACGCGGTGTAGACCAGGTCCCCGCCGTAGGGGTGACGCTCGTGCACCGGCAGCTGGTTGCAGTACTCCACGGTGCGGCGGATCTCGTCGATGTTGGAGAAGTCGATCTGCGGGTCCACGCCGCGGGAGAACAGGTTGAGCCCCAGCGTCACCAGGCACACGTTGCCGGTGCGCTCGCCGTTGCCGAACAGGCAACCCTCGATGCGATCGGCGCCGGCGGCGTAGCCCAATTCGGCTGCGGCGACGGCCGTTCCGCGGTCGTTGTGCGGATGCAGGCTCAGGATGACCGATTCCCGGTTGGCCAGGTTGCGGCTCATCCACTCGATCGAGTCGGCGTAGACGTTGGGGGTGGCCATCTCCACCGTGGCGGGCAGGTTGAAGATGATCGGGTTGTCCGGGGTCGGCGCGATGATCTCGCCGACGGCGTCACACACCTGCCTGGCGTATTCCAGCTCGGTTCCGGTGTAGGACTCCGGCGAATATTCGAAACGCCATTGTGTGCCAGGGTATTTGGCGGCTTCCTCGACGCACTTGCGCGCGCCCTCGGTGGCGATCGCCTGCACCGCGGCCCGGTCCGCGCGAAACACCACGCGGCGCTGCAGGATTGACGTCGAATTGTAGAAGTGCACGATCGCTCGCGGCGCGCCCTCGCACGCTGCGAAGGTGCGCTCGATGAGTTCGGGGCGGCACTGCGTCAGCACCTGGATGGTGACGTCGTCGGGGATGGCGCCGTCGGTGATGATCTCGCGGACGAAATCGAAGTCGGTCTGGCTGGCCGACGGGAAGCCGACCTCGATCTCCTTGTAGCCCATCCGCACCAGCAGGTCGAACATGCGCCGCTTGCGGGTCGGGCTCATCGGGTCGATCAGCGCCTGGTTGCCGTCGCGCAGGTCCACCGCGCACCACAGTGGCGCGCGGTCGATGACGCGGTCTGGCCAGGTGCGGTCGCGCAGCCGGATGGGTTCGACCTCTTCGGCGAAGGACCGGTACCGGTTGACCGGCATCGCCGAGCCCCGCTGGGGATTCCAGGCGGGCTGGCCCGGCCGGGGCGGTCCCGCGGGTTGGGTGATGGTTCGCGCCGAGGTGTAGGCGTCGGGGTTGGAAGTCACGGTAGTTGCTCCGGGGGTGTCAGAAGGAACCTCAGACCGGCGCATCGCGAACACCCGCGACGGGAAGCCGGTCTGGATCAGACCCCGTCGCGGCGTCCGAGGAGGAGCACCCGCTGCACGCCGAAAACTCTACCGCGCTCGGCACCCCGAGCGAAAATTGCGCGACAACTCGGCGAAAACCGCAGGTCGGGGCGGCCGGTATCGCGGCGTAAACCGCTATGTGCAGCCACGTATTCTGTTCTGGACCCAGAACGTGCCCAAGGGCGGGAAGAATGCGGGAACAATAACGTGGCGCTCGTCGTGCAAAAGTACGGCGGATCCTCGGTGGCCGACGCCGACCGGATCCGCCGCGTCGCCGAGCGCATCGTCGCGACCAAGAAGCAGGGCAACGACGTCGTCGTGGTGGTCTCCGCGATGGGCGACACCACCGACGACCTGATGGACCTCGCCCAGCAGGTGTGCCCGGCCCCGCCGCCGCGGGAACTCGACATGCTGCTGACCGCCGGGGAGCGCATCTCCAACGCGTTGGTGGCCATGGCGATCGAATCGCTGGGCGCGCAGGCGCGGTCGTTCACCGGTTCACAGGCCGGCGTCATCACCACCGGCACCCACGGCAACGCCAAGATCATCGAGGTCACGCCGGGCCGGTTGCAGGAGGCGCTCGACGAGGGGCGCATCGTGCTGGTCGCCGGATTCCAGGGCGTCAGCCAGGACACCCGCGACGTCACCACGCTGGGCCGCGGCGGCTCGGACACCACCGCCGTGGCCCTGGCCGCCGCGCTGCACGCCGACGTCTGCGAGATCTACACCGACGTGGACGGCATCTTCACCGCGGACCCGCGGATCGTGCACAACGCGCGCCGGCTGGACAGGGTGACCTTCGAGGAAATGCTCGAAATGGCGGCGTGCGGCGCCAAGGTGCTGATGCTGCGCTGCGTGGAATACGCCCGCCGCTACAACATTCCGGTGCACGTCCGCTCGTCGTACTCGGACAAGCCGGGCACCGTCGTCGTCGGATCGATCAAGGACATAGCCATGGAAGACCCCATCCTGACCGGAGTCGCGCACGACCGCAGCGAGGCGAAGGTGACCGTCGTCGGCATCCCCGACATCCCCGGCTACGCGGCCCGGGTGTTCAGGGCCGTCGCGGACGCCGACGTGAACATCGACATGGTGCTGCAGAACGTCTCGAAGGTCGAGGACGGCAAGACCGACATCACCTTCACCTGCTCGCGGGACAGCGGACCCACCGCGGTGGCCAAGCTGGACGCGCTCAAGGACGAGATCGGCTTCACCCAGCTGCTCTACGACGACCACATCGGCAAGGTGTCGCTGATCGGCGCGGGGATGCGGAGCCACCCGGGTGTCACCGCGACGTTCTGTGAGGCCCTGGCCGCCGTCGGCGTGAACATCGAACTGATCTCCACCTCCGAGATCCGCATCTCGGTGCTGTGCCGCGACACCGAACTAGACAAGGCCGTCGTGGCGTTGCATGAGGCGTTCGGGCTCGGCGGGGACGAGAAGGCGACGGTGTATGCGGGGACCGGTAGGTAGATATGGGCGCTAATCGGGTGTCAATAGGCGTTGTAGGCGCCACCGGCCAGGTGGGCCAGGTGATGCGCAAATTGCTCGACGAGCGGGACTTCCCCGCCACGTCGGTGCGGTTCTTCGCGTCCGCGCGCTCGCAGGGGCGCAAGCTGGAGTTCCGCGGTCAGGAGATCGAGGTCGAGGACGCGGCGACGGCGGACCCGACCGGGCTGGATATCGCGTTGTTCTCCGCGGGCAAGACGATGTCGCTGGTGCAGGCGCCGCGGTTCGCCGCGGCCGGGGTGACGGTGATCGACAATTCGTCGGCCTGGCGCAAGGACCCGGACGTGCCGCTGGTGGTGTCCGAGGTCAATTTCGAGCGGGACGCGCACTGCAGGCCCAAGGGCATCATCGCGAACCCCAACTGCACCACGATGGCCGCCATGCCGGTGCTCAAGGTGCTGCACGACGAGGCCGGGCTGGTGCGCCTGGTGGTGTCGAGCTATCAGGCGGTGTCGGGCAGCGGCCTGGCCGGGGTCGCGGAGCTGGCGACGCAGGCGCGCGCGGTCATCGACGACGCCGAGCGGTTGGTGCACGACGGCTCCGCGGTCGAGTTCCCCGCTCCCACAACGTATGTCGCGCCGATCGCGTTCAACGTGGTGCCGCTGGCCGGCTCGCTGGTGGACGACGGATCCGGCGAGACCGACGAGGACCAGAAGCTGCGGCACGAGAGCCGCAAGATCCTCGGCATCCCCGAGCTGGCGGTCAGCGGGACCTGCGTGCGGGTGCCGGTGTTCACCGGCCACTCGCTGTCGATCAACGCCGAATTCGCCCGGCCGCTGCCGCCCGAGCGCGCGCGGGAACTGCTCGACGGCGCGCCCGGCGTGAAGGTGGTCGACGTGCCGACCCCGCTGGCGGCCGCCGGCGTCGACGAGTCGCTGGTCGGCCGCATCCGGCACGACCCGGGCGTGCCCGACGGGCGTGGCCTGGCCCTGTTCGTGTCGGGGGACAATCTGCGCAAGGGGGCGGCGCTGAACACCATCCAGATCGCCGAGCTGCTGGCCGCCCAGCTGTGATCCGCGGGTGAGGACCGCGCATACCCGGCTGGTCGCGCGGTGCTCGCTTGCACTGACTCTGTTTGCGCCGCAATGGTTTTCGGTTGCCCGCGCCGACCCGCCGGCACCAGCCCCCGAGCCCATCGTGGGTCCGCTGGCGCCCGGTCAGGTGTTGCGGATCGGCCCCACGGCGGGCACCGGCACGCCCACCGGCGACTACGGCATCGGGGCGACCGACCTCTGTGAGTTCGTCGAGTTCCCCACCGAGCTGTTGCAGGTCTGCGGCGACAGCTTCGCCGGCCAGGGCGTCGGGTTCGGCGGCTGGTACGCGCCGGTGGCGCTGCACGTGGACACCGCGTCCGTCGACGACCCGGCCGGCGTGCGCTACACCGGCGTCACCGGGATCGGCAATCCGCTGCTCGCCGACCCCACGCCGCCGGGCGCCTCGCAGCTGCCCGCCGGGGTGGTCCAGATCAACCGGCGCAACTACGTCATGGTGACGACGACGAAAAACCTTGAGCCGCAAAGCTCACGGCTGGTGACGGCCGAGCCCGCGCGGGCGGGGTGGCAGACCATCGCCGGATCGCGACGGGCCGCCTCGTATCAGGGCGGCTCGCAGACGCAGATCAGCGGCTACTACGACCCGATCCCGACGCCGGACTCGCCCACCGGGTGGGTGTACGTCGTCGCGGACAGCTTCACCCGCAGGGACCCCGTCGTGCTGTACCGGGCCACCCCGCAGACGTTCACCGACCGGTCCCGCTGGCAGGGCTGGGCGGCCGGCCCGCACGGTGGCTGGGGCAAGCCGCCCACCCCGCTGTGGCCGGACGCCGTCGGCGAGCTGTGCATCCGGCAGATCGACGGCAAGGCCGTGCTGTCGTACTTCAACGCCGTCACCGGCAACATGGAGGTCCGCGTCGCCGACGACCCGACCGGGCTCGGTGACGCGCCGGTGACCACGGTGGTGCAGCACGACGAGTGGCCGGATCCGGCGGAGAGCCTGCCGCCGCCCTACGACAACCGGCTCGCGCAACCGTACGGCGGGTACATCTCGCCCGGCTCTACCCTCGACGAATTGCGAATCTTCGTGAGCCAGTGGGACACTCGGGCCCGGGTCGCGGCGCCGTACCGGGTGATCCAGTTCGCGGTGAACCCGTTCAAACCCTGACGCTGCCGGCTCGACGAACCGGCGCGCGGGCGTCGCGACCTTGTCAGAGCACCACTTCTGAAGGCGCCGCGCCCGCTTGGCCGCCGGCGGCCGGCGGCCCGGTGGGGGCGCTTCCCGACGCCTGATCGCCCGCGGCCGCGCCGTCGACGAGTGTCGCCGGGTCCTGCGTCTCCTCATCGTCCTTCTTGTCGTCATCCTTCTTTTCCTCGTCCACTTGCGGGTCGATCGCGGTGGTGTCCGAGGCGAGTGAAGCCGGCATCGAGCCGCCGCCCTGCGCGAAGCCCTGGACGCCCTGCATCATGCCCTGCACCCCCTGCATCCCTTGTGACAGACCCTGCACACCGTCCGACAGGTTTCCCGCGAGCTGACCGATCTGCGCCGGGGTCGGGATGGGCGCCGGCGTCGTCCCGCCCGGTGTGGGCGTCGGCTCCGGCTTGGGACTCGCGTCGGGATTTTCCGCGTTGGGATCGTCCGGGTTGGGCTTTGGCGTTGTGTCGGGCGGCTTGATGACCATCGCCTTGGGCGGCGCATCCGGAGTAAGCACCTTCAGCGGCAAATTGGCATACTGCACGTAGTATTTCAACGCCGATTCCGACTGAGCCTGCAGCCTTTCATACCACTGAATGGCGACGGAAACGTAGTATTGGTTGTTGGATTCCACGTAGCGCCTATACCAATAGTCGCATTGCGACACTTCGTACGAGCTGGGATGCGCACCGTCCACTGCGCGCTTGTTGTACCCGGTGGTCGCGGTGGCTTTCTTGTGCACGTCGACAACCCTGTTGGCCTGCTGCGCCAGGTCACCGCACAATTTCGCCATCGAATAGATCCACTCTTTTTGCCGCTGGAAATTCTGTTCGACCTGCGCAGTCGCTTCGCCCTCCCAGGTGTTGAAGAGCCGGAACCGATTGGTTTCCTCCCGAAACGCCCGTTGAAACGCTTCCCATTCCTGTGCGAACGCCCTGAACGAGGTTCCCTGATCACCGGCCTCGATGTCGGCCGCCGCCTGCCTGACTTCGTAATAGGGGTACTCGAATGGCGCCGCCGCTGCCGCTGGCCCCGGCGGCGTCCAGGGCTCCTCCTCCGCGGCCAGCTTCGCCGGCGCAATGCCCGCGGCGGGAGCGCCGTCGGTCAGGATCTTGTTGATGTCCTCCGCGGCCCCGGTGTCGACCTCCTCATACGCCTTTGCCGCGTTCCTCAGCGATTTCGCCAAAGCCTTCCATTCCCGTTCGCACCCTTTGAGGTACGTCCGAAAGGTGTCGGCGGTGAGTGCGAGTCGTGCAGCAGTATCGTGGATGAACGAAAGGTTGCACGGCCCTGAAGGATTGGTGGACGGGACGGTCGGCAGCGGTTGCTCGAGTTCTTCAGCGCGCGCGATGAGTTCCTGATATTCGACGTTCAGCGTCTGCGTCATATCGGCTCAATCTCCTTGTGCTGAAGCGACTCTCGCGGGTTGCGTCATGTCCAGGGGGGCGACTGTTCGTGGGCGTTTCCGCGGCTGGTGGAAGCGGCACAGCAATCTGGCGGATCGGCAATCGGTGACGCCGCGAAGTATCGATGCTCGCGGGTGCGCACGACCCTCCGGCAACCAGCGGCCAAACACGGTGCAGCCACTGACCATCCCTCTCGTCGTGCCGGTCATGCGAGCGGTGCAGTGGCGCGCCGGCCGCTACCAAGTGCCATCCTAAGTCACCGACCGGGGGGTGGTGCGCGCCAATTTCAACATGCTGCCGGAGCCGCCGGCGGCGATGCGCCCGCGCGTCTCAGTGCCACGAAGTGCTACCCGTTCAACGCGGGTTCGCGGTCAACCCGTTCCAGCCGTGATCAGTGGCCCGAGTTCTGGGCCAGGTCGATGGCGTACTGACTGACGAAGGTGCCCGCCGGCGGGTCACCGTTGTCGCATGTTCCGTCGGATTCACCGGGACGCTTGATCCACAGGTAGGCGTCGGCGTGCGCGCCCGCGGTCGCCGTGGTGGGCGGGGTGCCCAGTGCTCGGCCGCTGGGGTTGCACCAGTTGAGCCTGGAGTCGGGCGCCGGTCCGGCGCCGTTGCGCGACGTGTCGATCACGTAGTGCGAACCGTTCGTCAGCCCGGAAATCGCTTCGCCGTAACCGATTTCATCCGCAGTGGTGTAGAAGTTCGCGGTGTTGACGCTGAAACCCCGCGCGTGGCCGACGTCGACCTGGTTGAGCCTGGCCGCCATGTCTTCGGGGCTGTGCCAGCGCAGGTGACCGGCGTCGACGTAGACGGCCGTGGCCGGGTTGCGCGTCAGGGTGTCGACGGCGTAGCGGATCAGGTCGTAGCGTTCCTGGCGCTGGTCGGCGGACAGGCAGTCGGCCATGGCGAGCGCGTCGGGTTCCAGGATGATCGCCGTTCGGGTGCCGCCGACGTCGTTGGCGATGCCGCTGATCCACCCGCGGTAGTCGTCGGCGGTCGCGAGCCCACCCGCGGCGAAGCTGCCGCAGTCGCGGTGCGGGATCCCGTAGATCGCCAGCACCGGGATCGCGCCGGCGGCCTGCGCGTCGCCGGTGTACTTCGCGATCGTGGCCGCGGAGGAGCCGGGGACGATCCAGTACGCCTGCGGCGTGTTGGCGATCGCGGTCAACTCCGGGCTCGGCGGGTCGGTGTGCTGCGCGGCGCGCATCGCCGCCGAGTTGGGGTTGACGTAGAACGGCATGCCGGCCAACGGGTTCGCATCGTCGGCCAGGCGCACCGCCGGCGCGGGGCCGGCGTGCGGCGGGCCGGCGAGAAGGCCGATGGCGGCAACCGTGAGCAGGGGGCCGATCCAGCGCGCGACCGCGCCGGCAGCTGAGAACATCACGTCAGGGAAATTAGTGGGTCCGCGGCGCGGAACGCCAATCGTGGGGTCACACTGCTGCCATGGAATTCGTCAGCGCCGACCCGGTCCTGGCCGTGCACGACCTCGAGCAGGCCGCCCGGTGGTTCCGCAAGGTGCTCGGGTGCACGATCACCGAGCCGGACCCCGGCAATTGGATCTTCTGCACCGCGGGACCCGTGACCTTCCGGCTCGGCCGATGCCCAGACGCCCTACCCGCGTCCGAGCTTGGCGACCACAGTTACCTGGCGTACCTGACCGTCGTCGGTGTGGACGACTACCACCGGCGCGCCCTGGCGGAGCGCGCCGAGGTCATCAAACCCCCGCGGATCGAGCCGTGGGGCAGGCGGGAGATGGCGCTGAGGTCCCCCGAAGGGCACCGCTTCATGTTGTCCGAGCCGGCCCGGGCCGGCGCGGGCGGCTGACGCGCATCCGGGTGTGAGATCGGCGCGTTTGACCAGCTGAAGACCGGGTTTGACCTCACAGCTGCTACATAAGGAGCGCATAGCCGCAACTAGTGTTAACGGCTTCATCATTTGTCTCATGAGTGAAACACCTGAAACCCCCACTGTGCGGTCCGCCACCGCAACTGCACCGGTCGCCGCGGAAGCCGCGGCGGCATACCGCGCCCCGCGGGTCTTCCAGTTCGCCGCATGGGTCGCCATCGTCGCCGGGATCGTGTTCATCGTCGCGGTCGTCTTTTTCACCGGCTTCATCCTCGGCCACCGCGGCGGCCACCACGGTCACCACCACCACAAGCACCACGCGGCGTTCATGCACCCGCACCGCATGGGCGGTCCGGGCGGCCCGGGCGCCGGCGGACCGGCCGGCGTCCAGCAGGGCGGACCCGCGTCGGCGACCCCCGGCGCCCCCGGCCCCAGCCAGATCCCGTCGTCGGTCGCCCCGGCCAGGTAGTCCAATCCGTTCACCGAACCACCAGCAGCCCGGTGCTCAGCAGAGCACCGGGCTGCCCTTCGTCGGGTCGGCGCCGGGGATTCACAGCAAGTTTGTGGTGCCGAACCTGTTATGCCCGCCGCGCCCCTGGGCATCATTCAAGGCATGAGCGAGACACCCGAACCTCAGCCGACCCCGCCGCCCGCACCGGTGCCGCCCCCGCCGCCGCACCCCGAGCCGGTGAAGCCCCCGAGGCTCTACCTGGCCGCGGCGTGGGTGGTCATCGTCGCCGGGGTCGTCTTCATCATCTCCACCGTGTTCTTCGCCGGCGCCTTCGTCGTCGGGTACTACCACCACTGCCACCACCACGGCCAGATGTTCGGACCCGGGGGTGGCCCCGGCGGCCCCGGACCGGGCAATGGGCCGTGGGGACCGGGATACGGCCCCGGGCCGTGGGGGTCCGGCGGGCCCGGCCCTGGCGGCCCCTGGAATTCGGGCGGGCCCGGTCTGATCGTGCCCATGCCCCCCGGCGGCCCGGGCGGACCCGGCGGTCCGGCGGGCGGCCCCGGCCTGAGCGGTCCCGGTGGGCCGCCGGCCAGCCCGACGCCGATCGCACCCGCGCCCCGTCCGTAACGGGTGCGCGCGCACAGTTATTGGCGCGCGGGAATTTTCGTCGTCAAAGCCGAGCCCAGCAAATGAGGAGAGAGCGACATGACGGAGCGTTTCACCACCACTGACGCCGGGATCGCTGCGCCCAGCGACGACCAGTCGTTGACCGTCGGCCCGGACGGGCCGATCCTGCTGCAGGACCACTACCTGATCGAGCAGATGGCCCAATTCAACCGGGAGCGCATCCCCGAGCGTCAGCCGCACGCCAAGGGCGGCGGCGCCTTCGGCACCTTCGAGGTCACCAACGACGTCAGCAAGTACACCAGGGCCGCGGTCTTCCAGCCCGGCACCAAGACGGACATGCTCGCCCGGTTCTCCACCGTCGCCGGCGAGCGCGGCAGCCCGGACACCTGGCGTGACCCGCGCGGCTTCGCGCTGAAGTTCTACACCAGCGAGGGCAACTTCGACCTGGTCGGCAACAACACGCCCGTCTTCTTCATGCGCGACCCCTTGAAGTTCCAGCACTTCATCCGGTCGCAAAAACGCATGCAAGCAACGAATTTGCGCGACCACAACATGCAGTGGGACTTCTGGACGCTCTCACCGGAGTCGGCGCACCAGGTGACCTGGCTGATGGGTGACCGCGGAATCCCCAAGACATGGCGGCACATGAACGGCTACAGCAGCCACACCTACAGCTGGATCAACGCCGCGGGCGAGATCTTCTGGGTGAAGTACCACTTCATCACCGACCAGGGCATCGACTTCCTGCCCCAGGAGGACGCCGACCGGCTGGCCGGCGAGGACGGCGACTACCACCAGCGCGACCTCTACGAGGCGATCGAGGGCGGCAACCACCCCAGCTGGACGCTGAAGATGCAGATCATGCCGTACGAGGAGGCCCGCAACTACCGGTTCAACCCGTTCGACCTGACCAAGGTGTGGCCGCACGGCGACTATCCGTTGATCGACGTCGGCAAGATGACGCTGAACCGCAACGTCACCGACTATCACACCGAGATCGAGCAGGCCGCCTTCGAGCCGAACAACACCGTGCCCGGCACCGGGCTGAGCCCCGACAAGATGCTGCAGGCCCGCGGGTTCTCCTACTCCGACGCGCATCGCGCCCGGCTGGGGACCAACTACCGGCAGATCCCGGTCAACGAACCGAAGGTCGAGGTGAACAGCTACTCCAAGGACGGGGCGATGCGGATGAAGAACGTCTCCGACCCCGTTTATGCGCCCAACTCCTACGGCGGCCCGCACGCCGACCCGGCGCGCGCCGCCGAGGTGCGCTGGCACGCTGACGGCGACATGGTCCGCGCCGCGTACACGCTGCACCCCGAGGACGACGACTGGGGCCAGGCCGGCACCATGGTCCGCGAAGTCCTCGACGATGCGGCCCGGGACCGATTGGCGCACAACATCATTGGGCACGTCTCGAAGGGCGTCAAGGAGCCGGTGCTGTCGCGGGTGTTCGAGTACTGGCGCAACGTCGACCCCGACCTCGGCAAGTTGGTCGAGGAGGGCGTCCGGGCAAACGGGGGCTGACCGCAGGACATCTGCCTGGCATGATCGCTTGAATGACCATGCTGGTTCGCGCGGTGGCGCTCGCCATCGGCCTGGCCATCGAGGGCGCGGCCGCACTTCCGGTTGCGGCCGCGCACCCGTCGGACCCCGGGGTGGTGAACTACGCGGTCCTGGGCAAGGGATCGGTCGGCAACATCGTCGGCGGCCCCATGGGGTGGGAGTCGGTGTTCACCCAACCGGTGCAGGGCGACTGGGTGGACGTCCCGGTGTGTAACAACTGGGCCGACATCGGGTTGCCCGAGGTGTACAACGACCCCGACCTGGCGTCGTTCAACGGCGCCGTCACCCAGACGTCGGCCAGCGACCAGACCCACTTCGTCAAGCAGGCCGTCGGGGTGTTTGCCACCAACGACGCTGCCGATCGTGCCTTCCACCGCGTGGTGGATCGCACGGTGGGCTGCTCGGGCCAGACCACCGCGATGCACCTGGACAACGGCATCACGCAGGTATGGTCGTTCGACGGCGGGCCGCCGGGCCCTGCCGACGCGAACTGGACCAAGCAGGAGGCCGGCACCGATCGGCGGTGTTTCAATCAAACCAGGCTGCGCGAAAATGTGTTGCTGCAGGCCAAGGTCTGCCAGTCTGGCAACGCCGGGCCTGCGGTCAACGTGCTGGCAGGCGCGATGCAGAACGCGCTGGGCCAGTGAGCCGGGTCGTCGGGCCGGGTCCGGGCATGCTTGAGATTGGGCGCGAGCGGGAATATGTCGGAGCCATCTGTTAGATGAAGTAGTGGCGGTTACCGTTACCTCAACTATGCAGGGAACTGGACCGCTGGCGCGTGCTCAGGCTGGTCCAGGCCCGAAGGGATAGTGATATGACGTTTGCCGCTATCACTACCGCAGGCTCGGAGATGGCCGATTCCAAAGCCGCCGCGCACTACATCGCCGAGGGCTGCCTGGCGGATGGCCCGCTGGGCCGCGTGGGGCTGGAGGTGGAGGCCCACTGCCACGACCCGTCCGATCCGCACCGCAGGCCCGCCTGGAACGAGATCGCCGAAGTGCTGGCGTCGCTGCCGGCGTTACCCGGGGGCAGCCGGGTCACGGTGGAACCCGGCGGTGCGGTGGAGTTGTCCGGTCCGCCCGCCGACGGCGTGGTGGCCGCCATCGACGCGATGCGCCGCGACCAGGCCGTGCTGCGGTCGGCGTTCGCCGACGCCGGGCTCGGGCTGGTGTTCCTCGGGGCGGACCCGCTGCGGCCGCCCAAGCGCATCAATCCCGGCGGGCGCTACCGCGCCATGGAGCAGTTCTTCGCGTCCAGCCGCTCGGGTGAGGCGGGTGCGGCGATGATGACGTCCACCGCCTCCATTCAGGTCAACCTGGACGCCGGGCCGCGGGCCGGCTGGGCGGACCGGGTGCGGTTGGCGCACGCGCTGGGGCCCACCATGATCGCGATGGCGGCGAACTCCCCGATGCTGCGCGGCGAGTTCACCGGCTGGGCCTCCACCCGGCAGTGGGTGTGGGGCCAGATGGACTCGGCGCGGTGCGGTCCCATCCTGGGCGTCAGCGGTGACGACCCGGGCACCGACTGGGCGCGCTATGCGCTCAAGGCCCCGGTGATGCTGGTCAACTCGCCGGACGCCGCGGCGGTCACCCACTGGGTGCCGTTTGCCGACTGGGTGGACGGCCGGGTGCTGCTCGGCGATCGCCGCCCCACCATCGCTGACCTGGAATACCACCTGACCACCCTGTTTCCGCCGGTGCGGCCCAGGCAGTGGTTGGAAATCCGCTATCTCGACAGCGCGCCGGACGTCTTCTGGCCGGCCCTGGTGTTCACCCTGGTGGCTCTCCTCGACGACCCGGTGGCGGCGGGTGTCGCGGCCGAGGCGGTCGAGCCGGTGGCCACCGCCTGGGACACCGCGGCCCAGGCTGGTCTGCGTGACCGGCGGCTGTACGCCGCGGCCAACAAGTGCGTGGCCGCCGCCGCCGAGCTGGCACCGCCCGAACTCGCCGATTCGATGCAGCGGCTGGTCGACACCGTGCAGCGGGGCCGGTGTCCCGGCGACGACTTCGCCGACCAGGTGATCCGGCACGGCATCGCGGCCACGGTCTCCAGGGCGGCGCGACCCGCACGAGGGGGGCTGTGACTTTCCGCGGAAGTCTTGCCGACGATCTGGCGCGGGCGCGGGCGCGCACGTTGCGGCTGGTCGAGTTCGACGACGCCGAACTGTACCGGCAATACGACCCGCTGATGAGCCCGCTGGTGTGGGACCTGGCGCACATCGGCCAGCAAGAGGAGTTCTGGCTGCTGCGCGGCGGTGACGCCGGCCGGCCCGGCATGCTCCCGCCGGCGGTCGAGGGCCTCTACGACGCCTTCGTGCACTCCCGCGCCAGCCGGGTCGATCTGCCGCTGCTGTCCCCGGACCGCGCGCGGTCGTACTGCGCGACCGTGCGTGCCGCCGCGCTGGACGCCCTCGACGCCCTGCCCGACGACGCCGACAGCTTCGTGTACGCGATGGTGATCAGCCACGAGAACCAGCACGACGAGACGATGTTGCAGGCGTTGAACCTGCGCAGCGGCGCGCCGCTGCTGCGCGACACCGCGGCGTTGCCGACCGGGCGGCCCGGCCTGGCCGGCACCTCTGTGCTGGTGCCCGCCGGCCCGTTCGTGCTGGGCGTGGACGCGGTAAGCGAGCCGTACTCGTTGGACAACGAGCGCCCCGCCCACGTCGTCGACCTGCCCGCATTCCGTATCGGCCGGGTACCGGTCACCAACGGCGAATGGCGGCACTTCATGGCGGACGGCGGGTACTCCGACCCGCGCTGGTGGTCCGAGCGCGGTTGGGAGCATCGCTGGCAGGCGGGCCTGACCGCGCCGCAATTCTGGAGTTCCGACGGGCAGACGCGCACCCGGTTCGGCCACGTCGAGGACATTCCCGCCGACGAACCCGTGCAGCATGTCAGCTACTTCGAGGCACAGGCCTACGCCGCCTGGGCCGGCGCGCGGCTGCCCACCGAGGCGGAATGGGAGAAGGCCTGCGCATGGGATCCGGCCACCGACAGTCGGCGCCGCTACCCGTGGGGGGCGCAGGCGCCGACCGACGCCTTCGCCAACCTGGGTGGCGCCGCGCTGCGCCCGGCGCCCGTCGGCGCCTATCCCGTCGGCGCCTCGGCGTACGGGGCGGAGCAGATGCTCGGCGACGTGTGGGAGTGGACCTCCTCGCCGCTGCGGCCGTGGCCGGGTTTCGTCCCGATGATCTACGAGCGCTACTCGCAACCGTTCTTCGACGGCGACTACCGGGTGCTGCGCGGCGGCTCGTGGGCCGTGGAGTCCGCCATCCTGCGGCCGAGCTTCCGCAACTGGGATCATCCGATCCGGCGCCAGATCTTTTCCGGTGTCCGGTTGGCTTGGGACGTCGAGGATTTCGCCTGATGTGCCGTCACCTCGGCTGGCTCGGCGCCGGCGTCACCGTTTCGTCGCTGGTGCTGGATCCTCCGTGCGGACTGCGGGTGCAGTCGTATGCCCCGCGCCGGCAAAAACACGGCTTGCTCAACGCCGACGGTTGGGGCGTCGGGTTTTTCGACGTCTCTTCGGCGGGCACGGTGCCCCGCCGCTGGCGCAGCCGGGCCCCGCTCTGGGGTGACGTGTCGTTCGACTCCGTCGCCCCGGCGCTGCGCAGCCACTGCGTGGTGGCCGCGGTGCGCTCGGCGACGGTCGGGATGCCGATCGACGTCAGCGCGACGGCCCCGTTCACCGACGGCCGGTGGTTGTTGTCGCACAACGGGGTGGTCGACAGGGCGGTGCTGCCCGTGACAGCCCAGGCCGAATCGGTCTGTGACAGCGCGTTATTGGCGGCCGCCATCTTCGACCGCGGCCTCGACGCGCTCGGCGACACCATCACCGGGATAGCGGCGGCCGACCCGGACGCCAGGCTGAACATCCTGGCCGCCGACGGCGCTCGCCTGCTGGCGACCACCTGGGGAGACACCCTGTCGATCCTGCGCCGCCCGGACGGCGTCGTCCTGGCCAGCGAGCCCTACGACAACGACTCCGGTTGGGAGGACGTGCCGGACCGCCACCTCGTCGAGGTCACCGCGACGGGTGTCGCGCTGACCCCGCTGGATCAATCGGAAGGTTATCGATGACGCTGACCCTGTCCAACCACCTGGCCGCCGACTCCGCCGACCGCGCGTTGCGCAGCGACGTGCTCGACGGCCTGCGGCGGACGCCGAAATCGTTGCCCCCCAAGTGGTTCTACGATTCGCTGGGCAGCCACCTGTTCGACCAGATCACCCGGCTGCCCGAATACTATCCGACCCGCGCCGAGGCCGAGATCCTGCGCGCGCGGTCGGCCGAGATCGCGGGGGCCAGCGCGGCCGACACCCTGGTTGAGCTGGGCAGCGGAACGTCCGAGAAGA
>NZ_LZJG01000300.1:0-69773 GCF_001667785.1 Mycobacterium sp. E3247
CGCTTCGCGCAGTCGTGCGGCGACTTCACGGCCGATCCCGGACGCGCCTCCGGTAACCAGCGCCGTCACTGCGCCGGTCCGATCAGCTCGACCAGTACGCCGTCGGGCGGGGTGATGACGGCCGTCGGCATTGTCTTCCCGGCGGCAGCCGGCGCGGTGATTCGATGAACACCGTCGACGAGTCCGGGGCCGTCGCGCCAGAACTGCTTCGAGCGTTCGACGTCGGCCGTACGGATCGCGGCATGGTGAACACCCAACATCGGCTTCCTCTCGATTGCAGAACTGTCCACCATCATGCAACGTCGATTGTTGACGCGGAACTTTTGCCTACATCTTGATCGCGGGTATCAGCCTGCTCAGATTCCAGACCCGGTCTCTTCGCGCGCACAGGCAGGAGATCGCCAGTGCGACAGCCGCTATCCCAGCAAGCACGATGATCGCCTGCCATAGTCTGGCGTCGATGCCGCCGAGTATGAGCTGCCGGAGCCCGTTGACGCCATAGGTCATCGGGTCGAAGCGGTGCAAGACCTGGAAAGGCCGCGACGTGGTTTCCACGGGATACATGCCGCCCGCGCTGACCAACTGCAACATAAGCAGAGCCATGATCAGCACCCGGCCCACCGCAGGACCGACGAGTGCGTTGATCGCCTGCGTCGCGGCCACGAACACGCCGGATATCAGCATCATGAACCCCAGCATCGCCGCTGGGTGCACGGCGTGCACCCCGAGGGCGAACCGGACCACGCAGTAGAGAATGACGGCTTGGAATACCGCGATCGCGGCGGCCGGCAGGTAGCTGGCGAGCACCACGCGGATCGCGAGCACCTCGGCGGCGATCGCGCGACTCTGCAAGGGCCGCAGCACCATCCACAGCACCAAGGCACCAAAGAACAAGGCGAGGGTGAGGAAGAACGGAGCCATCCCGGTGCCGAAGTTGGGCGCGGCGTTCTCATGTGAAGCTTCGAGTTGCACCGGACCTCCGATAGTGTCGGCGACCGCATCCTTTTGCTGGGTTGTCCAGTTGGGCACCTGCTTGGCCCCGTCGGCGAGTTTGGTCGCCAGCTCGGCCGATCCCGTCTTGAGTTGTCGTGCGCCGTCGTCGAGTTTGGCGATGCCGCCGGCCAATTCGGCATTGCCGGTGGCAACCTGCTGGGCTCCGTCGCGCAGCTGGGTCAGCTTGTTCGTCAGCTCCTGTCCCTTGCTTCCGACCTGGTCGAGCGCCGACCCGAGCGGACTGCCCGGGGTACGCAACCCCGCTGTCAAGGCGATCGCGGCGTTCTGCGCATCGGTGAGCTGCTGGCGAATCTGGGGCGTGAACTGGTGACCCCGGAGCTGATCTTGGATGCCGCGCAGGTTGTTCGCCAGCGGATCCTGTCGCGCGGAGAGCTGATCGATCACCGATGAAAGCGAGTTTGCGGCGGCATCCTGCGCTGTGGCGATGGCACCGATCTGGTCGTTGGCCTGCTGAAGCGCGGCCGCGCCCTGTTGCAGTTGCTGCGTGCTGCCGCCGATTTCCGACACCGCCTTGCTCACCGCCAGCAGCGGGTCCGTGGCCTGGTTGATTCCGTCTGACAGTTGCTTGGCCCCCGTGGCAAGCGTTGCCGAGCCGGACCGGGCGGTGTCCAGACCGGCCACCAGCTGACCGGCGCCGTCATCGAGTTGAGCGGCACCGTCGGCGGCCTGCTTGATACCCGCTCCCGACGAAACCACCACCGACAGCATCTGATTGACGGCTTGGCCCGAGATTCGGCTGGACACGGCGTTGAGCACCTGGCCGATGGCGGTGCGACCGATACTCGTCGAGATGTAGTTGTTGGCGTCGTTGTAGACGGCGATCAGGTTGGCCTTCTTGGGTTGCCCGGTCACCGGTGATGCGATCGCCGCGCTGAAGTCCGGCGGCAACTCGACCATGAAGTAGTACTTGCCGTGGTCGACTCCGTTGCGCGCCTCCGGCAAGTCCACGACGTGCCAGTCCAAACCGCCGTCCGCGGTCAGACTCTTGGCGATCTCCGCGCCGGCGTTGAATTGCTGCCCGGACACGACAGCGCCACGGTCGGAGTTGACCAGCGCCACCGGCATCTTGTTGGTGTGGCCGAAGGGATCCCAGAACGCCCACAGGTAGAGCGCCCCGTACACCAGCGGCAGCAGCATCAGCACGATGATGGCCACGCGCGTCAATCGGCTGCGGCCGAAACGTTTGATCTCCGAGCCGAATGCGAGTCCAGCCAGCATCTTCAGTCCTCTCCGGTCAGGATCCGATGATCGTGTAGTTCGTGGTCGGGCGCGTCCGTGCCGAGCGGGTTGGTCACCCCGACGACAACGGTGCGGCGCTTGGCGATCTCGCCGAGCCTGTCGACCGCGATCGCTCGCCGGGAATTGTCGCGAACCTGTTCGAGGTCGCCGACCACCAGGATCGGACGGTTCGACAGCAACGCCAGCGTGATTCGGAGAAAAAACAGCTCCAGGTCTGACAATTCAACGATGTAGGTGTCATGGGACGGTGGGGGTATTTCGCCGAAGACCTCGGTCAGCTCGGCCGGACCCGATTGCAGCGGCACCGATGAATACCACGGCGCCAGCCAACGGCGTTGCTCGGCGAGCACGGTCCCCACGGTCACCGATTCCTCCAGGTCGTCGATGTCTTCGAAGGCCGCGATCGAGCAGTGCCGACGGATCGCGCGCGCGGTCGTTTCGCCGAGGACGGTCAGCGTGCCGTGGCTCGGTTTGAAACGTCCCGCGAGCGTCAGCAACAGCGCGGTCTGGCCGGGTCCGCCGGGCATCTGAATCGCGTGAAACCCCGGCGTCAGGGCCAGGTTGACCCCCGAGAACAGCGGCCCGTGCTCGCCGTCGACCCCCAATCCGGCGGCGGTGATCACGGGCGCGATGTCGTCCGGTTCGTCTTTGGCATCCATGGTGTGGCTTTCCCTAATCGCCGGAATTCGGAATCGATTCCAGCAGTGCGGTGATCAGTTGTGCGAGCAGATCGGGGTTGATGGTTCCCGGACGCAGCACCTCTTCCATCGCGACGCCCAGGTTGAGGGTGACGACGAGCTGGGCGATGTCGGTCAGCCGCCGGTCGCCCGGCACGGTGTCGGTCGATTCGACGATGTGCAGCGCCTGGTCGGCCGCGGCGCGACGGCGCTCGATCAGGCGTTCCCGAATCTGCGGATCGCGTTGGGCGCGCAGCCAGTACTCGACGAGCAGCACGTAGTAGTCGGAATTGTCGCGGACCGAGTCGAGCACCGACCGGCTCACCTCGCGCGCGGCCGCGGTGGTGTCGCCGTCGCTGCGGTCCAGCGCTACCGCGATCTGCTCGCCGCGCATCTCGAACTCGCGGTCGAGCAGGGCCAGGAACAGCTCGTCCTTCGACTCGAAGTTGGAATAGACCGCGCCCTTGGTGAAGCCCGCGGCCTGACCGATCGCGTCGATGGTGGCGCCGGCGAAACCCTCGGCGGCGAACACCTTCGACGCCGCATCCAGGATTCGGTCGCGAACCTCGCCCCGGGTGGGGCGGGTGCGAAGCGGTTTGACGGGCGACATGGTCAACAGCATACCCTTCAGTATCGAGTGGATACCAGCTGGTATCGAGGGAGGCGCGGAGCGGGCCACTTCGGGCTGGATCCCGCGATCGCCTAAGCGAGCTTGGCCAAGGTGCGATCCCACAGCTCGCGCGCGAGCACGGGATCGTCGGCCGCGCGGTTCGCCCTGGCGACTTGGCCCTTCGCGTAGTACTCGCCGGGGGACCAGTCGAGGCCTGGTGTGGTGGAGGCCAGCCAGACCAGCTGGTCCGCGCCTCGATCCGGGGTCTTGATGAGGCGGCTCACCGGGCTGCGTTGCAGTCCTCCCGGGGAAGGTGCCGACCGGGATGGTCGCACACGCTGACTAAGCGGGTTGCTCAGCCCGGCCGCCGCTCAGGCCAGCGCGTAGCGCACCGGCAGGTGCTTGAGGCCGCCCACGAATGTGGTGGCGACCAACTCCGGCTCCCCGGTCAGCTCAATGGATTTCAGCCTGGGCAACAGCTCGGTGAAGAAGCTGTTGACCTCCATGCGGGCCAGGGCGGCGCCCATGCAGAAGTGCACCCCGTAGCCGAAGGCCAGGTGTTTGTTGGGGTCACGCCCGACATCGAAGCGGAACGGCTCGGTGAAAACCTCCTCGTCGCGGTTGGCCGACACGTAGGACAGCAGCAGTGAATCGCCGGCCGCGATGGGCACCCCCCGCACGGTGGTGTCTTCGGCTGCGGTGCGCATGAATTCCTTGACCGGGGTCACCCAGCGGATCATCTCCTCGGTGGCCAGTGGCATCAGGTCGAGGTTGTCGCGCAGTCGCGCAAGCTGGCCGGGGTTTTCGATGAGCGCGTGCAGGCCGCCCGAGATGGTCGCGCTGGTGGTGTCGTGGCCGGCGGTGGCGACGATGAGGTAGTACGACACCGTGTCGATGTCCGACAGCGGCTCGCCATCGACGCGGGCGTTGGCGATGGCGGACGCGAGATCCTCGGTCGGGTGCTCGCGGCGCGAATCGGTCACCTTGTTGAAGTACTGGAACATGTCGAATAATGCCGGCAGCTGGTCCTCGTTGGTGGCGCCGCGCTTGAATTCGGAGTCGTCGCTGCCGAACAATTCCTGGGTCAACTTGAGCATCCGGGGGAAATCCGCCTCCGGCAGGCCCAGCAGCGACATGATCACGTAGAGCGGGTAATTGACCGCCACTTCCTGGACGAAGTCACACTCGGGACCCGCGGCCATCATCTTGTCGACGTAGATCTTGGCCAACTCGTCGACGCGAACCCTCAACGCCCGCATCGCCTTTGGCCGGAACCAGTCGGAGCCGATCGCGCGCACCACCCGATGCTGTGGATCGTCGAGGTGGATCAGCGTGCGCACGCCCGCGGCCGCCTGCATCTCGTCGCCCTCGGCCGTCGTCAGGACGGGGCGGGGCCAGTTGGTGAACAGCGTGTTCTCGCGTTCGATGTCCATGATGTCAGCGTGCTTGGTGATCGCCCAGAAGGGCCGGTAATCCGGCACCTCGACCCACGACACCGGTGCGTTCACGCGCAGGTGAGTCAGCGCCGCGTGCAGTCGCCGCTCGTCGGTGTACGCCAGGGGGTCAGCCAACAACCGTCCGGCGTCATCCATCGTGGCTGCGGTCATCGGCGAAACTCCTTCATCGCGGCGGTTATACAGGCATGAGTGGCGTTGTAGAAGATCGGTAGCACACGGTCGACCGCGCCCTCACAACGACTTTTCAGGGCGGCGCCGACCGTGTCGACGGGGCCCACGACCGCGAAAGCCGCGAGCATTTCGTCGTCGATCAGCGATCCCATCGCATCCCATTCACCTTGCTTGGACAGCAGGTTCAACTCGGTGTGCAAGTCGCCCCAGCCGTGCAGCGCAAGCACTTTCTGGTATGCGGGCGTGGATCCGTAGAAGGCGATCTGCTTTCGGGTGGCCGTCATCGCCGCCGCCAGCTCCGCTTCGTTCTCGCCGGTCGCCACCATCACCTCGCACGACACCTGGAAGTCGGCGCGGTCGCGGCCGCCGCGCTGCATGCCCCGCAACAACGCCGGCATCGTCACTTCGTCGAGGTAGCGCCTGGACACCATCGGGTGACCGAGGTGTCCGTCGCCCACCTCGCCGCACATCTCGGTCATCGCTTCGCCCACCGCGGCGATGAACACCTTGGGGGCCGGATACGGCTGGGGCTCCGGTGTGAACATCGGGGTCATGATCTTGTGGGTGTAGAAGTCTCCCTCGAAACGCAACTTGCCGTCGTCGTGCCACGCGGACCAGATCGCGTGCAGGGCGGCGACGAACTCCCGCATGCGACGGGCGGGATGACTCCACGGCATGCTGAAGCGCTTTTCGATGTGGGGCTGAATCTGGGTGCCCAGACCGAGGATGAACCGGCCCTGCGAGTACGCCTGTAGGTCCCAACCGATGTTGGCGACGATCATCGGATTGCGGGCGAAAGCCACCGCGATGTTGGTGCCGAGTTCGAGCCGCGACGTGTGTTCGGCGGCCAGCAGTAGCGGCAGAAACGGGTCATGACTGGTTTCTGCCGTCCAGCCGCCGTCGTATTCCTCGCGTTCCAGGGCGACCGCCGCATCGGTCACCCGCGCCAGCTGATTGGGAATGCCCCCGTCGACCTTGAGGCGGGCGGCGTCGGCCATGCGGGTAACTTTACAGTAAGCAATCCAGTATGTGACCCCGCAGATCTACTCGCGAGACGAAACTCCCATGAGGTAGGACATAGGCATGACAAAACCCCCGGATTGGGAGGAGACGCTCGAGGACCTCGACCGGCGCCGTCAGAAAGCGCGGGAGATGGGCGGTCCGGAACGGCTCGACAAGCACCGCGGCAAGGGCAAGCTCGACGCCCGCGCGCGCATCGGCCGCCTGGTCGACCCGGGGAGCTTCCGCGAAATCGGCACGCTGGTCGGCGGCGACATCGCGGCCGACGGGCTGGTCGTCGGCTCCGGATCGATCAACGGTTCGCCGGTGATGTTGGGCTCGGAGGACTTCACCACCATGGCCGGCAGCATCGGACCCGGCGGTAACTCCAAGCGCTACCGCATCGCCGAACTCGCGCTGCGCGACAAGGTTCCCCTGGTGATGTTGCTCGAAGGCGCCGGTTTTCGTCCTGGCGGTGGGCATTACGGCCGGAGCCCGACCGACCTGCTCGCCCAGGCGCAGTGTTCGGGCCGGGTACCGACCGTCGCCGCCGTGCTCGGCCCGTCGGCCGGACACGGTGCGCTCGTCGCCCCGGTCTGCGACTTCCGGATCATGAGCAGACAGGGAGCGATCTTCACCGCCGGACCGCCGGTGGTCAAAGAGTCCACCGGAGAAGAGATCTCGAAGGAGGACCTCGGCGGACCCGTCACCGCCCTGCCGAGCGGGGTGATCCACAACGTCGCCGAAGACGACGAAGCCGTGATCGCCGATATTCGCCGGTACCTGTCGTACTTCCCGCCGAGCGCGTGGTCGTACCCGGCACCGCTGCCGCCGGACGAGGCCAGCGGGCCACGTGCGACGCCCGAACTGCTCAACATCGTCTCCCGCGACAACCGCCGCGTCTACGACATGCGCGCCGTGCTCGACGTGGTCTTCGACCGGCCCGACTGGTTCGAGGTCCAGCCGCAGTACGGCAAGGCGATCATCTGCGCGTTGGCTCATCTCGGTGGCCACCCGGTCGCGGTCGTCGCGAATCAGCCCAATGTGCTCGCGGGCTCCATCGATGCCGACGCGGCGGACAAGGCGGCACATTTCATCATGGTGGCCGACTCGTTCCACCTGCCCATCGTGTTCCTTGCCGACAACCCGGGCATGCTGCCCGGCAGTCGGTCCGAACGCAGCGGCGTGCTGCGTGCCGGTGCGCGGATGTTCGCCGCGCAGACGACGGCGACCACGGTCAAATTGCACATCACATTGCGCAAGGCATACGGATTTGGCTCCATGGTCATGTCGCTGTTGGGTTTCGATCACCAGAGCGCGACCTTCGCGTACCCGGGCGCGACTATGGGCGCCATGAGCGCGGCGGCGTTGGGACGGGCGACGCATGCCGGTGAGGACGTCACCGCGAAGCTACGTGACGCCGAGTTGCAGGCGTCCTATCGCTCGGCCGAACATCTGGGCTTCGACGAACTCATCGATCCCCGCGAGACCCGCGACGCCCTGCTGAGTTCACTGCTTCGCGGCCTGTCCAGCAGGCAGGCCGTGGCGGAGCCGGTCAGTCGGACCGTCATCCTGCCCTAGCGCGCGAGTTCCCTTGGGCGCGAACGTGCGTGCCTGCTCACGACACGCCGGTGCAACGTGTCGTTACGCGCACGCTCGAGGCGTTAGGCTCCCGCCCGGTACGCCGCGATGACGGGCTCCAGTTCGTCCGGCGTCGCGCCGTGCATGATCACCGCGTCGGCCCCGTAGTCGAATTCCTTGCGGACGCGCCCCGCGCATTGCCGGGCCGACCCGGTGGCCGACGGTTCCAGCCACTCGTCGGGAATCAACGTCGCGATGTGCTCGATCTGCTCGGCCGTGGCCTTGTGGTCGATCCCGCCCGCGATCGAGGTCACCACGGGGTCTTCCCGGAAGCGTTGCAGCACAGCGGGATCCCAGTCGTTCGTCCGCACCATCAGGTCGCCGTAGCCCTGCAGATAGGTGGCCAGGCGCGCGACCGTCTTCTTCAGCCGAAGCCCCTCGGGGAGGTGGTCACCGACCGTGGCGAAGCACGACCACACCCGGACGCTGTCCGGGTCGCGGCCGGCCTTCTCAGCCGCGGACTTGACGGTCTTGACGCAGCGCCGCAGCGTCTCGGGGGTGAAGTAGGTGTGCAGGATGACGTCGTCGAAGACCCGGCCCCCGAGCGCGAGCGTCTTGGGCCCGAAGGCCACCAGCGCCAACAGGATGTCCTCGTCGAAGTCCGAGTCGAGGAACAGGATCGGGTATTTGCCCATGGGCCCGTCGTGGTTGAAGATCAGCTCCCCGCGCCACAGGCGGCGCATGACCTGTGCCCAGTCTTCCATCTGCGCGGTGGTGACCGCCGGTATGCCGAACGCGCCGTAGATCGCCGCGATCCCGCGGCCGATACCGAGCGTGAAGCGCCCGCCGGAGAGCCGGTGCATGGTGGTGGCCCACGACCCGGTGATCAGCGGGTGGCGGGTGTTGTGATTGGTTGCCGCGGTGGCGATCTGCATCCTGTTCGTCACCGCGCACGCGGCGCCGACGAGGGACGACGCCTCCTTGACGTTCCAGCGCTCGGAGATGAAGGCGGTGCCCATGCCGAGATCCTCGCCGCGGCGGGCCTCGTCCATCAACGCCGCCGGGCCTTCTCCACCGGCACCGGCCAGCAGGTAGTACCCCAACTCATCAAGCGTGCGATCGCTCAACTCCAAACTCCTTGTTTGTAGCCGCAATTCCAGACTTCGGCGATCTTCCCATCGACGACGCGGAACACCTCGATGCTGGCGACGTTGGTTTCGGTGCCGCCCTTGGCGGTCATCGACGAGTCGTAGACGATCGCGACGTGCTCGCCGTCGTCCCCGGCCACGACGATGTTCAGATCGAAGCGCAATGTGTCGAGTATCGCCCAGACGTCCTCGATCCGGTTGACCGCCTGTTGGCGGGTGAGAGTGTGCGCCTCCCCCACCTCGTGCCGGATCACGGTGTCGGCGAACAGCTCCTCGGCCAGGGTCAGGTCGCGCTCGTTCCAGACCACCAGGTTGTAGAGCTCGACGACCTCACGGGCCGTGCGTGCGGTGGCCATCAGCCGGCGACCTCGCGCAGGAACCGATCGGTCACTTTCTGCACTCGCCGGGAGAAGACGTGCCCGACGTGGCTGCCGTCATACCAGATCAGTTCGCCACCCCAACGCTCCTGCAACGCGACCGCGGGATCGCGCATGGCCATCCGGTCGTGCCAGGCGCCGACGATGAGCCGGCGATGCGGCGGCGGTGCCGGATCGACTCGCAGCGGATCGATTACCGACGTCAGTTTCGCCACCTCCGGGGATGTCAACAGGTCGCGAAAGTCGTCCTGGGACGATCCCCAGCGGCCCAGGTGGCGGGCGATCATCGCGTTCAGCCCCAGGATCGGCGTGTACAGCGCGACCGCGTCGACCTGCCTCTCCAGGTGGGACACCAACGCCGCGACCGGAGTCCCCATGGAAATCCCGGCTACCACAACCGTGCTCGCTTGAGGTTGTGCCCACCGCACCACCGCTCGGACCTCCGACACAGCGCGCATCATGCCCGCGACGTTGCCCAACGGATCCATGTCCGGGTACGCGGGCCATTCGCGGCGCCGGCAGCCGTGGCCGGGCTGCACCGGCAGCGCAACGTTGAAGCCGAGCTGGTGATGTATTCGGCCGATCCGGCTCAACAACAGGTCTTCGGTGCCGCCCTGGCCGGCGCCGTGCACCCAGATGAGCCAGGGTCTCGGGCCGTCGCGGTGCCGGCACAGGTGCACCACAGCCCTCGCCGGTCCGCCGAGTCCCTCGGCTTGCAGGGTTTGCGGCAACGCCGGATCGTGCTCGAACGCCATCCGCTCGTACGCCAGGTTGCCGACGCGGCGCCGCCGCACCGAGGTCGCGCGCAGCGGCATCGGGTCCCCGTGCGCACGGTCGATGCCCAGAGCGGACAACTCCTCTGCCGCGGCCATGCAAACAACGAGGGGCCGCATTTCCGCCGGGCTCCCACCCAGCAGCGAAAAGCCGCTCAGCACAAGCTCGTCCAGGATGACCTCGCCGAACTGTCGCACGCCACGCGGTGACACCGGAGTCCAGCCGGTCGATTCGTTCAGCCCGGCCACCGTCCGGGGCAACAACATGGCGAGCTCACGGGTCGCCTCCCTGACCAGCCCCAGCCCGCGCGTCACCTTCGACATGCCATTCCCCTACACCGGCTTTGAACCGGTATATCCGTCGGCCGCGCCCAGCGCCGTCGGCGCGACGAGCGCGATGCCCTGTGTCATTTCGCTCCTTGCCGTGCGCGGGCCGGACTGCTGAAATCTATACTGTAATCCACTTAGTATCTGGCAATCGGAGGCACCGGCGTGAAAGTGCCCTTCACCTGGAAGGTCACCGGGTGGTTCATGGTCGGGTGGTCGGCGCGCCGAGTCGCCCTGCCGAATATCGTCCGGCTGTTGCCGGCGGCCCGGGCGGCCGGTGTCCGCGTCGTGCACTGCTTGGTGCAGCGGCGGCCCGACGGGCTCGGCTCCAACCACAACGCCAAGATCTTCGCCATGGGGCACGGTCAGGTCGACATCACCCCGGGCACCCCCGGGGCGGCCGTACTGCCCGAATTGGGACCGGAACCAAGCGATCTGGTGCTCAGCCGCTGGCACGGCGTCGGGCCTATGGGCGGCACCGACCTGGACGCGATACTGCGCAACCTCGGGGTGTCCACCATCGTCGTCGTCGGGGTGTCGCTGAACATCGCCATCCCCAACGTCGTCATGGACGCCGTCAACGCCGCCTACCGCGTCGTCATGCCCCGCGATGCGGTCGCCGGCATACCCACCGAATACGGAGAGGCCATCATCGCCAACACCCTGTCGCTGCTCGCGACCATCACCACCACCGACGAATTGCTCGACGTGTGGACGCGGCCATGACCGACACCGCACCCGGTGTTCGTGGCGGATTCCCCGACGTCAAACCCGTCGAGGACGCGCCCGAGGAACTGGGTCCATTCGTCGCTGCGCTGCGCCGCCTGCAGGACCTGACCGTGTCCACCAAGCCCGACCCCGCGCTTTGGGCCGCCGCGACCATGCACCTGGGGAGCGCTTGCGCGCTGCTGGACGGCCACCAGGTCCCGGAGACCGAGTCGGTCGCCGGCCGAGTGCTGAGCCTGCCCGGGTTGGCCCACCCCTTGATGCCGCCCTGGATGGTGACCGAGTCAGGCCCCGACCGCGTAACCATGGCCGGCCACTTCACCACAGCACACATCGGCGGAAACAACGCCGTGCACGGCGGCATGATCCCGCTGTTCTACGACTGGCTGCTCGGCATGGTCGTGTCCACCGCGGACATCCGGCCGACCCGCACGGCCTATCTGCACGTCGACTATCGCAAGATCACCCCGATCGACGAGCCGCTGACCGCTCAGGGACGAATCTCCGGTATCGACGGCCGGAAGGTTTTCATTGACGCTACTATGACAGCCGCCGATGGAACCTTGCTCAGCGAAGCCAACGGCCTGATGGTCCGCTTGCTACCCCACCAGCCGTGAGAGGCCTGATGTCCGACACCGCAACACAATTCACTGTCCCCGCGGTCGCGAAGGCCGTGGCGGCCGCGATTCCCGACCGGGAGTTGCTGATCCAGGGTGAACGGCGGTACACATACGCACAGGTGCTCGAACGGTCGCACCGCCTCGCCGCGTACCTGCACTCCCGTGGGCTGGGCTGCCACACCGAACGCTCCGGGATCCCCGGCCACGAGGCCGGTCAGGACCTGCTCGGCATCTACGCCTACAACGGGAACGAATTCGTCGAGGCACTGCTGGGCGCGTTTCAAGCCCGAGTCGCCCCGTTCAACGTCAACTTCCGCTACGTCAAGAGCGAGCTGCAGTATCTGTTGGCAGATTCGGGGGCGACCGCGCTGATCTACCACGCCGCATTCGCGCCACGGGTGGCCGAAATCCTGCCGGATCTCCCGCAGCTGCGGGTCCTGATCCAGATCGCCGATGACTCCGGCAACGAATTGATTTACGGTGCAGTGGATTACGAGACCATCATCGCGTCCTCCACGCCGGAGCCACCCCCGGTGCGGCCTTCGCCCGACGACCTGTACGTCCTGTACACGGGCGGTACGACAGGCATGCCGAAAGGCGTGCTGTGGCGCCAGCACGACATCTTCATGACGTCCTTCGGCGGGCGCAACCTGATGACCGGCGAGCCGTTCGGGTCCGTCGAGGAGATCGCGGCGGGAGTGGTCGCGGGCCCCGGCACCAAGTTGATGATCCTGCCGCCGCTGATGCACGGCGCGGCCCAGTGGAGCGTGATGACGGCGATCACGACCGGGCAGTCCGTCGTCTTCCCCTCGATCGTCGATCGTCTGGACGCCGACGAGGTCGTCCGCACCATCGAGCGCGAGCGCGTGACCGTGGTGACGGTGGTCGGCGACGCGATGGCCCGCCCCTTGGTCGCCGCCATCGAGAAAGGGATCGCGGACGTGTCGTCGCTAGCAGTGGTCGCCAACGGCGGCGCGCTGCTCACCCCGTTCGTCAAGCAACGGTTGATCGAAGTCCTGCCGAACGCCGTGGTCATCGACGGTGTCGGATCCTCGGAAACCGGCGCTCAGATGCACCACATGTCGACCTCGGGGGCCGTATCCACCGGCACCTTCAACGCGGGGCCGGACACGTTCGTGGCCGACGAGGATCTGGGCACCATCCTGGAACCGGGCCACGACGGGATGGGCTGGTTGGCGCAGCGCGGCTACGTCCCGCTGGGCTACAAGGGCGATGCCGCCAAGACCGCCAAGACATTTCCCGTCATCGACGGGGTGCGCTATGCGATCCCCGGAGACCGGGCCCGCCACCGCGCCGACGGCACCGTCGAACTGCTGGGCCGCGATTCGGTGACGATCAACTCGGGCGGCGAGAAGATCTTCGTCGAGGAAGTCGAGACCGCAATCGCGTCGCATCCCGCGGTGGCCGACGTGGTGGTCGCCGGACGGCCCAGCGACCGGTGGGGCCAGGAGGTCGTCGCCGTCGTCGCGCTTGCCCAAGACGCCCACACCGACGCCGAGGAGTTGGTCGCGCATGCCGGGCAGTCGTTGGCTCGCTACAAACTTCCCAAGGCGGTCGTGTTCCGCGCGGCGATCGAACGCAGCCCGTCGGGCAAGGCCGACTACCGGTGGGCGCGCGAGCAGGCGGTGAACGGCTGACGGCAGCGCAAACGCCCATATTGTCTACTGTAAGAATTACAGTATGATCTTGCGCAAGGCGCCTTGCCGTTCCCGCTGACGATGCCGGAGATCTAGGGTGACCACCGACGTGCATGCGGCAGGCCATGGCCAGACCGTCAGCCTGAGCAACCCCTACCCGTTCTTCGCGCGAAAGCGCCGCGAATCCGGGGTGTTCCGCGGGACGGTCATGGACTACTCCAAGACGCCCGAGTCGTTGATCCCCAAGCGCGAGTTCTCCGCGGTTTCGTTCGATGCGGTGAACAAGGTCTTTCGGGACGGCCGGGTGTTCAGCTCCGCGCCATACGACAAGACGATCGGCCTGTTCATGGGGCCGACCATCCTGGCGATGGAGGGAAAGAAGCATCGCGACCACCGCAACCTGGTGTCGGCGGCGTTCAAGTCCAAGGCACTGGCCCGGTGGGAGAACACCATCGTGCGGCCGATCTGCAACGCCCTGATCGACGAGTTCGCCGGCACCGGCGAAGCCGACCTGGTCCGGCAATTCACCTTCGAATTCCCCACCCGTGTCATCGCCCGGCTGCTGGGCTTGCCCGCCGACGACCTGCCGACGTTCCGTAAGCGCGCCGTGCAGCTGATCAGCTACCACGTCGACTACGAGCATGCCTTCGAGGCCTCGGCGGCGCTCAAGGACTACTTCCTGGAGCAGATCGCACTGCGCAAGTCCCGCCCCACCGAGGACATCATCGGCGACCTGGTCACGGCGGAGATCGACGGCGAAAGGCTAAGCGAGGAAGCGATTTACTCCTTCCTGCGGCTGCTGTTGCCGGCCGGGCTGGAGACCACGTACCGGTCATCGGGCAACCTGCTGTACCTGCTGCTCACCCACCCGGACCAGTTCGCCGCGGTACAGGCCGACCGCGCGCTCTTGCCGCAGGCCATCGAGGAGGGCCTGCGCTTCGAGACGCCGCTGACGACGGTCCAGCGATTCACCACCGAGGACACCGATCTCGAAGGCGTCGAGATCCCGGCGCGTTCGGTGGTCGGGGTGTGCATCCGCTCCGCGAACCGCGACGAGCGGCGCTGGCAGCACGCCGAGGAATTCGACATCTTCCGCACGCCCCTGCCGCACATCTCCTTCGCCGCCGGCGAGCACACATGTCTGGGCCTGCACCTGGCGCGGCTGGAGACCCGCGTCGCGGTCGAATGCCTGCTGGATCGGGTGACCAATGTCCGGTTGCTCACCGACGACGACCCCCACATCCACGGCCAGCCCTTCCGTTCTCCGACGGCGCTTCCCGTGACGTTCGACGCGAAGTAGGGTCCGAAAATGGTCAAAGTGATGTCGGGCTTCCGGGTCCTGGAACTTGCGCAATTCACATTCGTCCCGGCGGCGGGCGCCATCCTGGCCGATTGGGGCGCCGACGTCATCAAGGTCGAACACCCACTGCGCGGTGATACCCAACGCGGCTTCCTCAACATGGGCGGCATCCAGGTCGATCCTGAGCGGCATCCGCTGATGGAGCATCCCAACCGGGGCAAGCGCAGTGTCGGGATCGACGTGTCCACCCCAGGCGGCCAGGAGGTGATTTACGAACTGGCCAAGACCGCCGACGTCTTCCTCACCAACTACATGCCGGCGCAGCGCCAGAAGCACAGATTCGACGTGGAGCACATCCGCGCGGTGAACCCGAACATCGTGTACGCGCGCGGATCGGCATACGGCGACAAGGGCGCCGAACGTGACACGGGTGGCTACGACGGGACGGCATTCTGGACGCGCAGTGGCATCGGATACGCGCTGACGCCCGAGGAGCTGGGTGGCGCACTGGGGCAAGGCATTCCGGCATTCGGCGACTCCATCGGCGGCATGTTCATCGCCGGCGGCATCTCGGCCGCGTTGCTGCATCGCGAGCGCACCGGCGAAGCCCTCGAGCTCGACGTGTCGTTGTTGAGCACGGCCTGGTGGGCCGCGGGAGCGAGCGTGACGCAGGGCATGGAGACCGGACAGGTGATGCGCACTCCCATGCCGGGCTCCGCCACCGCGATGTCGGTGAACCCCTTCATGGGCAACTACGAAACCTCCGACGGCGGCACCATCAACCTGTGCATCATCAGCCCGACCGGATTGATCCGCGACACTTTCGAGCATCTCGGCATTCCCGAGGCGGCTGATGATCCCCGCTTTTCCGACGTGCTCCCGCTGATACAGAATGCCAACGCGGCCGCCGAATCGATCGCAAAGGCCTTCGCCGGCAAGCCCTTCGACTATTGGCGGCAACACCTGAAGACGATGAAGGGCCAGTGGGCGCCGTTCCAGAGCTTGCTCGACCTGGTCGACGACGAGCAGGCCCTGGCCAACGACATGGTCAGCGAGGTCGAGCTCGCCAGCGGCGGAAAGCCTTTCCGCGTCGTGCGCGGTCCGGTGCAGTTCAACCACGAACCCCTGGTGACCACGCGTGCGCCCCAGGCCTCCGAGCACACCGAGCTCGTGCTGATGGAACTGGGCATGGGTTGGGACCGCATCGAGGAACTGAAGGACTCGGGAGCCATTGCGTGAATGCGCCATGCCATGACTGACGTGGCGATCATCGGCGGCATTACCTAGCGATGCTCTGGCCGCAGGTGCATCGTTGATCGATCGGCACCTGCTTCATCACGCTCTCGGCGTGCGCGCCACACCCCGCCCAGGTGATCTTTCCGCAGCGCCGGCAGCGAACGGGGTAACACATGGTTGCTTCCTATCGTCCAGGGCGAAGCGAGTGCGCCACTACGCCCTCACAGCAGCTTTACGCTCGGCGATCTTGGCGTGGACCTTTTCCATGTCAAGACCCTTGACCTGATCGATCAAGTCGTCGAGCACGGCTGGTGACATCGCGCCCGGCTGACTGTAAATGAGGATGCCGTCGCGGAACGCCATGATCGTCGGCACCGAGCGGATGCCTACCGTCGCGGCCAGATCGCGCTCGGTGTCGGTGTCCACCTTGGCGTGCACGATCTCCGGGTGGTTCTGCGAGGACCGGTCGAAGACCGGCGCAAAAGCCCGGCATGGCCCACACCAAGGGGCCCAGAAGTCAACGAGCACAATCGGGTTTGCGACTACGGTCGACTCGAAATCGGCGGCGGTCAGCGTCTTGACGGTCATGGTTGCTCCTTTCGGATGATGGTGAGGATCGGGCCGAGGCGGCGGTCGCCGCTCATTGGGCCGGCCCAGCGGCGTCGTCCGCGATCTTGTCGGCGAATTCGCAAAATGCGCTGTAGGCGCGTGCCCCGTAGATCGTCGCCGGGCCACCATGCATGAGAATGCTGACGCCGATGGCCTCGGCGGCCTCTTCCTTAGATGCTCCGGCACGGGCCGCCCCCTGAGCGTGGGAGGCGATGCAGCCGTCGCATCCGGCGACGACCCCGATCGCCATCGCGATCAGCTCCTTGAACTTCTTGTCCAAGGCGCCCGAGGTCAGTGCGCCGTTGCTCATTTCGGCAAAACCCCGGTACACGTCCGGGATCATCTTGCGCAGGGCGCGGTGCTGGGGGTTGAGGTCGTCCAGCACCTGTTGATAGTGGTTGTGTTCCGTCATGCCATGTACAATACCTATACGGGTAGGGGTATTCCGCGATATGCGCCCGATTTTTTCTTCGGTGCGCATATGCCCCGGTCAATAGAGTCCATCGGCCCTAGGAACGCGTCACCGCGGGGCGCAATCTGGCCTCGGAGCGCCCGGCGTTCTCACGCGGCGGCAACCATGTCGTGCGGCGATGCCGGCGCACGGGATAGAGGAGCAACAATGGCACGAGTCGTCGTCCTCGGCGCCGGTATCGCCGGGCATACCGCCGCGCTACACCTTCGCCGGTGGCTGGGCCGCAGTCACGAAGTCGTCGTGATCTCTCCCAATGCCGACTGGAACTGGATTCCGTCCAACATCTGGGTCGGGGTCGGCCGCATGGATCCCGCCAAGGTTCTCATTCCGCTCAAACCCATCTACCGCCGCAAGGGCATCGTGTTTCATCAAGCGCTTGCCACCGCGATCCATCCGGAAGGCACCAAAGATCAGTCGGCGCCATCGGTGGACTTCACCTACACCGATGAGGAACACGGCGGCCAGAGCGGCACCATCACGTATGACTACCTCATCAATGCCACCGGGCCGCGCCTGAACTTCGCGGCCACCCCCGGACTCGGCCCCGCCGGCCACTCATACTCGGTGTGCACCGCGGCCCACGCCGTCGAGGCGGCCGAGGCGCTCGACCGGGTCATCGCCAGGCTGAAGGCCGGCGAGAACCAGCGCCTGGTCATCGGCGTCGGGCACGGCACCTGCACCTGCGAGGGCGCGGCCTTCGAATACGCCTTCAACGTCGAGCACACGTTGCGGGCCGCCGGTGTGCGGGACCTGGCCGACGTCGTCTACCTCACCAACGAGTACGAGCTGGGCGACTTCGGCGTCGGTGGCATGAGTTTCGTCGAGAAGGGCTTCGTGCAGTCCAGCCGGCTGTGGACCGAGTCGCTGTTCCGTGAGCGCGGCGTCAAAGCCATCACGCAAGCGGCCGTCCACGAGGTGATGGACGGCAAGCTGCGCTACGAACAACTGGACGGCAGAGAGCACGAGCTGGACTTCGACTTCGCCATGCTCCTACCGCCGTTCAGGGGAGCAGAACTGGCGGCATACGACAAGGACGGCAACGACATCAGCTCCGTCCTGTTCGCGCCGTCAGGCTTCATGAAGGTCGACGCGGACTACTCGGGCAAACCCTATGACGAATGGTCCGCCGAGGATTGGCCACACACCTACGAGTCCCCCGCCTACCCGAACATCTTCGCCCCGGGCATCGCGTTCGCGCCCCCGCACCCCATCTCCCGGCCGCGCACGAGTCCCAACGGGACCGTGATCACGCCCAGTCCGCCGCGCACCGGCATGCCGTCGGGCGTTATGGCCAAGACGGTCGCTGAAACCATCCGCGATCGAATCACCAAGGGAACGGCCGCGGTTGCGCACCGCGCCTCGATGTCGAGCATGGGCGCCGCATGCGTCGCCTCCGCAGGTACCGGTTTGCGCGAAGGCTCGGCCGCCGCCATGACGATGTTCCCGGTGGTACCCGATCCGGTGAAGTACCCGCAAACGGGTCGTGACATCGCCGGCACCTCCGGTGAGCTCGGGTTGGCCGGCCACTGGATCAAGCTGCTGCTGCATCATCTCTTCATTTACAAGGCGAAAGCCCGCCCATTCTGGTGGCTGATCCCCGAATGAAAGGCACTTCGATGGACGACGAAAACACCTATTCGGACGTGAACGCGCTGACGGCCGAGCGCATCGCCGATGCACCGCTGCCCACTCCGGCAACACTCCGGACGCGGCAGAACATCTTCGTGCAATTCGGGCGGTTCATCCGTATCAATCTCAAGATGCTGCGGATCATCTACGGGCACGGCTGACGGGCCGCCCAGGTGTGCGTCGACGAACTGGAGTTCGCCGTGCCATGGTGCGCTTGCTATTTCGCGTTCAAGGCATTTGGTAGGCGCACCTGCCGGGCTTGTGCTCGGTGAGCGGGACGGGTTGGCCATCGACCCGAATCGCACAGTCATGGGTACCGTTGTGGTCGGTGTAGTTCAACGCCAGAAGTTTGCTTCCGGTCACCTCCACCGTCTGCGACCACGGCGTCGAAACCCACCTGGTCGTGCTGGGCGGATACACCGGCGTGCCTGGGTCGGGGATGACCGAGAAAACGTCACCGCCGCCCAAGACCTGATAGGTAATGGTGTGTTTGCCCGGCCCGGGTGCGTTGTTTTGCGGCTGCAGCCCGCCGGTGGCGCCGACGCCCGCGTTGGCGTTCTCCTGCCACGTTTCTTGCCGTCGCTGTGGGGTGACGCACACCGCGTCGCCGTCGTATCCTTCGCGCCATACCAGGCCCGAAACACACGTCTTAGGCCCGTAAGGGCCACCGCGTGCATAGCCGTCGCCTGCGGCGGCGGCGGCATTCTCATTCTGAACCTCTTGAGCGATGCCCGGCGGCACACAAACGTTGTCGCCGGGTCGCGTCAGCCGCGGAACCTGGCCGGCGATGTCGCCGGGAATGCATCCGCCGTTGGCCGAAGCGGGCGGTGACGCGACGACAGCTCCAGCGACGGTGAGGGCAGCCGCACAGATCGGCAACATGGGTGATTGCCACGTGCCGCGAATGAGCTTGACCACAGGCGTGGGCTGCGATGCGAAGTGACTAGACATGCGAAGGCCTCCCAGGGGGTCCCGGCTGCTTCCGACGCGATGGCGGGCACGGCGGACAGAGAAATACGTTGTTTCCCAACGAATATGATGGGGCAGCGGTTTGGCGCGACTTTGCGCGTCAGAACTCACAGGCCGCCGGTGACGTCTTGTTCGACGTGGCCGAACTCGTCGTCTTGGCCATTGAACGTGCCGTGGCATGAGACCACCAAGTGATACTTGACGCCCAGCGGTGGCGCCAGGAAGTCAAGTCTGGTGGCATCATTCGGGTTGACGTTGAAGTCGCGGTGCACCGCCGGCATCAAGAGCCCGTTCTTCGGCGCGGCGTCATACGTGCACTTGCCAGGCAATGGCGAGGTGTTCTTGACGTTCACCGCCACTGACGTCGGTGACTGCTCGACATTGACCGCGACCGCGTTCTTCGGCGGCTTCGGCGCAGGAGGCGACGGATTGGGCGTCTTGGAGCAATCCGAGCCGGCAGGCAGCTCGTAGTTGCCGGTACACCGCACCGGAAGGTTGTTCGGGCTCGCTGCTGCCTTACAAGTCTGCCCAGCCGGAACGGTCGGAGTCTCCGAACCCGCCGGACACTGGACGGCCGCCGGCGGCGCTTGGGGGGCGGCGGCCGGCTTACCGAGCACGATGGCGACGGTGTCGTCGTCTCCCTTGCGGAAGAAGCCCACGCCGAAGTCCTTGTTGCTGCAGTCGTTGATGGCAGGAGTCGCTTCGCCAACGGCGCCGCGGGTAGCCCCCTCCGCGTTGTTCGCGCTCCCGAAGGGAGCGGCCAACGTGACGGCGAAGGTGCCCTTGTACTGCCCGGTCGGGGGCACCCCCGGCAGGTTGTTGCCGATGGCATGCTGCGCCTCCCCCTCCAGGGGGATGCTGTAGTTCAAAGGGGGACAAGTCGATCCTGCTCGCGCATTGTTAACCGCCTGGCGGATGGCAGCGAGTGGATCGGCGGACGCGATCGGCGCCATCGTCAACGCGAGCGCCGAAACCGTCAGCGCCGCGAACGCAACTGCAACTGCTGCCCGGGTTCTGGTCATGGTGATCTCCTTTTCGTCGCCACCCGCGCACGCCGGATGCGGCAGGCCGGCGCGTCGGTGTCCGTCCGACATGCACGACGCTAAGTGGAATGGTCAGATGCGGAAATAAGGAGAATCCCTACTCTTGCGCGTTCATTGACCTCTCGGGGCTATTTGGGTACCTG
This sequence comes from Mycobacterium sp. E3247, assembly GCF_001667785.1. Lineage (NCBI taxonomy): Bacteria > Bacillati > Actinomycetota > Actinomycetes > Mycobacteriales > Mycobacteriaceae > Mycobacterium > Mycobacterium sp. E3247. The sequence continues at coordinate 20,779 of NZ_LZJG01000300.1, forward strand.
CGGGGCAATTTCGTGAGCAAGTTTCACGGCGGCGGCGTTGGCTTGCTCCGCGGAGAGCCTCAACACGGCCACCTGCACGGTGTTGACGCGATTCCCCGCGGCGAACTCGACCCCGCCGCCACCCATGTATCGCATGCCGTCCGGCCCCGGCGTGCTGGGGTCGGGGAAGCCTGCCGCCGGCGGAGGGAGCTTGTCGTTCAGGGCGGTCCCCGGATTGCTGATGGTCAATGAGACCGATTCGTCGGTCGCCGTGTTCGTCCACATGCAGTCCCCCTGATCGGGATCCTTTCCTGTCGACACCCCTGTGGCCGGAGCGCCCAGCAACGACGTAATCTCCTGTGGAGCAATCATGGAGCACGCGTCGATGCGGGTTCCTGCGTGCGGCGTGGCGTTGGCCGCCGACTGCGACGGCCCTGATCGGCCCGCAGCGTTCCCCGGCCCGCTCGACCCGCATCCGGCCATCACACACGACAGCGCGGCGACGATGACCAGTGCTTTCGTTCGGTGGACCTCACCACCGGTCGTCCGGAGCCAATACCGTGTACTGTCGGTCGCCGTACCCGCTTGTTGTCGCACAGGCGTCTCTCTTCTACTCGAATCTGGTTCACTGCAGCAATTTTCGTTCGGACGCACCTATTGCTTGGCAAGCACTACGGTAACGACGTCGACGCTGCGGTCATCGTGTCGGACGAAGCCCACACCGAAGGTCGTGTTACTGCAGTCGGCAATGGCGGGATTCGCTTTTGACGTGGCGCTTTGGATGGCCTTGATAATCGGGTCACCGGAACCCAGGAAGCCCACTTCGCCCGCCCTCAGTGCGGCGTTCTCCGTTCGCGCGTATTGCTGGGCCTCGTTTTCAAGGCTGGTCCGATACGTCAATGCTGGACAATGGGATTGGCTGCGCGCCTGGATGACAGAATCCGCCGCCACACCAAGTCCGGGACCAGGCTGCTGGTTTTGCGGCGGCGCGACTGACGGTTTGGTCGACTGGCCCAGCACGATCGTGACGACGTCGACACTGCGGTCATCGTGCCGGATGAAGCCCACCCCGAAGTCGGTGTAGTTGCAGTTCGCCAGTGCACTTTTCGCCTTGGCCATCGCGCTGTCATCAGCCTTGGCGAAGGGATCACCCGAACCGAGAAAGCCGACCACCGTCCCGGGATATCCGCCGGCCTGCGGCGGCTTTTCGGTGGTCGCGTACTGCTGCGCGATGCTGTCGAGGTCGCTACGCGCCGTCAGTCCTGGGCACGTCGTGGTGCCGCGAACATTGTTGACGTAGTCGCGCGTTTGCTGTTGATCGGCGTGGGCGATGCCGCTCGGTATTGCGCCCACGAACACGACAAGGCCGGTGATGGCGGTCGCGACCCCAAACGGTGCTGATTGTGCTGTTCTCGTCATGACGGTTTCCTTCATCAGTGTTAGACGCGCCGCCGCGCCGGCGCCCGGGCCATCCCTGCGACGGTTCGTTGTGCGCCCAGCGTTACTAGGACTGTGGTCTCAGAGGGCGTTCGGGAGAAATAGGGGATTTCCCTATCGCTGCGATGCGGTCGGGTCGAATGGCACGGACGCGGGTCGCGGGGAGCGTATGGCCGGGCGGGTCAGCGGTCCCGGAATCTCACCCATCCGACAGCCGAACTGATCCGTTGCGCTGGATCGCCGGCATCCTGGCAAACCTGGGCAACGAGCGCGGCCGACTCGGCAGCAAAGACACCGAACGCGTAATCGTCCGCCGGCACGCCCATCGCCGTCAGCAGCCGGACCTGCTTGCCATCAGTCGACACGGATGCGGCACTGGTGTTGAGACGATCAACGACGTCGCCGATCGAGTGGGCGGGCGCCTGCGGCCCGTACCACTCGACGAGGAACCCCTGTGTGTGCTCCTCGATATTCGCCATCGGCACCACGCTACCGATGCCGGCCATCGTCAACATCAGGGTTTTCCCTAGCACGTATCGGGTTCCCATTTCGGGGCTGCGAGTGCTCGGTGTAAAGCTGCACACGCCGACGTCCTCTTGCGGGGGTTACCCGTTCGCGCTGATCGAAGACACCTTCTTAACCGGCGGCGCGTACGCGGGCTTGCCCAGCCCGAGGGTGTACTGGGCGATCATGTTGCGGAAGACCTCCAGCGTGCCGCCATAGATGCCCACCAGTGGGGCGAACCGGTAGGCGTATTCGGCGCTGCCGTCGTCGGCGGCCGCCTCGGCTCCGTACGGCAACGCGGACGCGGCGCCGAGGATGTCCATCAGTTCCGGGGAGATGTCGCGCATCGTTTGTGCGATGGCCACCCGGCCGAAAATGCTCGGGGCGGCCAGCGCCACCTCGAGTCGGGCAACGCTGCGGCCCAGTCGATACGCGACCGACTTGTCTTCGATGAGTCGGCGGCCCGCGCCGTCCGTGCGCGCCACGCACGCCGCCGCCTTGTCCACCGCCTCGGACAGAAAACTGGCCTGGTGCATCATGATTGACGTATCCTGCAGACCGTCCGGGGCTGCGGCGACGGCGCCGTGCTCGACGTTGAGCGGTTCGCGCAGCACCGTCCAGCCCCCGTTCACCTCGCCCAGCCGGTATTTGTCGTCCACGCGGACGTCGCTGTAATAGACGATGTTGGTCCGGTCGCCGTCCACCGTGCGGATGCCCTGGATTTCGATGCCGGGCGAATCCAGCGGCACCAGGAACATGGTCAGGCTCTTGTGTTTCGGCGCGTCCGGGTCGGTATTGGTGATCAGGAAAACGTATTGGCAGTTATGGGCGCCGGTGGTGAACATCTTGGAGCCATTGATGACCCAGCTCGATCCAACCGCCTCCCGTACCGCGCGGGTCTTACAGGTGGCGACATCGGAGCCGCCTTCGGGCTCGGTGTAGCCGAGGCACAACCGAACCTCGCCGCTGAAGACTTTCGGGAGCACCTCCTCACGCAGTTGCGGTGACCCGAACTTGTCCACCGAGCGGGCCACCATCGCGGTTGTCCCCCACGTCACCCACGGCACATGTGCCCGCCGCTTCTCCAACTCCCAGATGCGCCGCCGCACCCGGCTGAGACCACCGTCGGACTCCGGTTTCCATTCCGCCGCCAAATAGCCTGCGGCGCCGAACTTCAGGTGCAGGCCCTCGTCGAAGTTGTCGCCGGTTTCCCTGTCGCGGCGCCTGACCTCTTCGGTCATGTGCGTGGCCAGAAAGCTGCGCGCTTCGTCGCGGAATGCCTCGTCGGCTTCGGACAGCTCGACGCGGGAGAAATCCATCGTGTTGCCCCTTCCTACGCCGGCTGCGCCGCGCTCTCGCGGGCGGCCACGATCTCGGCCACCCGTTGGGACGTAGCCGCCGGATCGCCGCCAGCCAGTGGCCACCCGCGGGCGCGCACCAGATAGGCCGTCGCCGCGGCCTCGGCCGAGACCCCGAGGCCGCCTTGAATATGGACCGCCATGGTCGCCGCCCTCGCCGCCTCCTCGGCCATGAAAACGAAAGCGGAAGGCGCCAATTCGGGCCGCTCGCCGGGTTCATTGTCCAGGAACCAGGCGGCGCGGCGAGCCAGGTTGCGGCCACCCTGGACGGTGATGGCCATATTCGCCAGCGGGTGGGAGATGGCCTGCAGCGTGGAGATGGGCACACCCAGCGTGTATCGGGTCTTGGCGAACTCAGCGGCGATGGTCATGGTCTCCTCCACCAGCCCGACGAGCGCCGCCGCGGTCAGCAGCCGCCATTCGTCCAGCGCCAAAAGGTAACTCGCCAGTGCATCGGGCCCCTCGGCGATGACCTCGCGCGTGTCGGCCACCGCGGGGTCCACCCAGGCCATGGGCAGGCGGCCGATATTGTCGACCTTCGCCGGGCGGGTGCCGAAGGTCAGGCGCACGACTTCCTCGCCTTCGCGGACGACGACGTGGTCAGCGATCGACCCCGACGGAATCAACCGCGGGCCGCGCCCGGCGTCGATGCGCGGGTCCAGCGCGGCAAGCTGTTCCCCGTCCGCGATCCCGGCGGCAGCCTCGCCCAGCGCGCCGAGCCGCCCCAGCAGCCGTGCGGTGCAGACGTGGTCGATCCACGGAACCGGTGCCAGCGTCCGGCCGACCTCCTCGGCCACCAGGGTGAGGTCGACCAGGGTCGCGCCGTCACCGCCGCAGGACTCCGGCAACGCCATCGTGGTCGCGCCCATCCCACACAACCTCTCCCACAGGTTCTTGTCGAAACCCGACGGCTCTGCGGCACGGACGGTTTCGATGGAGCAGTGCGTCTTGAAGAACTGCTTATAGGCGTCCCGCAGGGCCACATGATCGTCGGACAGGCTGTAGTCCAGTCGGCGTAGTTCGAAGCGGTCCATCGTCAGTGCTCCCGTTCTCGGTCAGGCGCGGTCGCCGAAGAAAAAATCCTGCGCGTTGTTGTAAAGGTAGTTATCCAGCACGTCGGCCGGCAGATCAAGGGCACGGGCCTCGGGGATGACCCGCCGCATGGGCAACACCGGCCAGTCGGACGCGTAGATCACCTTGTTGCGACCGCGCGTGCGCATGTAGTGCAGCAGGCTCTCCGGCAGCCGCTTGGGCGACCACGCCGACGTCATGAGGCGCAGGTTCGGGTACTTCAGCAGCAAGCGAATCGCGACGTCCCACCACGGGTCGGCGCCGTGAATCATGCACAGCCGCAGTTCGGGGAATCGTAGGCACACGCGATCCAGGTGCATGGGATGCTGGACCTCGCCGGGTATGGGCGGCCCCGGGATGCCGGTGTTGATGCACAGCGGAAGGTCCAGTTCCGCACATTTGGCATAGAGCGGGTAGTACACGGCGTCGCTGGGCGGGTATTGGCCGTCGCCCCAAAAGCTCGGCCCCACTACGGCATACGCGACGGGCAGGTCGCCCGCGATCTCGGCGAGCTTGCGCAGCGACGGCACCGGGCGCAGCAGGTTGACCCCGCCCTCTGCCAAGGCGAATCGATCCGGTTTGGCTTCGGCGAATTTGCGCGCGGTGGTGGACGGGTTGGTGAGCGAGTCCATCAGGATCGCCTTGTGCACACCTTGTTCGTCCATCTCGGCGAGCAATTCGGAGAGATCGACCGGGGCGAACATCGACTCGGGGCCCTTGAAGTAGTCGTCCCTGACCTTGAGCATCCACGTCGGCTGAGATTCGGCTTCGCCGAAGTGGACGTTCACCAGGCAGTCAATCACTTTGTCATTCATGGCTTCCTTCGGCGTCGGACCCTACCAGCGCGCTCACCGGAAGGTGTTGAGTGGCTTGTTCTCTGGCCCATCGGTAGTTGGGCTTGCCGTTGCCGAGGCGTTCGATCTGCTCGACGAAGATGACGGCCTTCGGCGCCTTGAAATGCGCCAGTTGTGCCGTGCACGCGTGGTAGACGCCGTCCGGGGTGAGCCGGGCGCCGGGTTGCGTGGCGACGAGCGCGACGACCTCTTGACCCCACCGCTCGCTTGGTCGGCCGACGACCAGGGCATCGGCGACGCCCGGCTGAGCGCGCAGTACCTCTTCGACCTCTTCGACGAAAACCTTTTCGCCACCGGTGTTCACGACCAGCGAGTCGCGGCCCAGCAGGCGGATGGTGCCGTCCTTCTCCAGCGATGCCCGGTCGCCGGGTATCACCACCCGCCGGCCGTCGATCTCGGGGAAGGTCCGTTGCGTGGCCTCGGCGTCACCGAAATACCCGAGCGGGATGCGGCCTGTCCTGGCGGCCCAGCCGACTTCCCGCTCACCGGGCCGCAGAAATCGGCTGCGGTCGGCCGACACCACGCTGGCCCCCTCCCTGGGTTGGAAGGTTTCGCTGGCGGTCCCCCCGCGGCTGTGCCCGAACGCCATGTTGCCGCTCTCCGACGACCCATAGCCCTCGATGATGGTGATGTGTGGCAGGCATTCCATCAGTGCGCGTTTGTGTTTCGCGTTCGTCGCGGCGCCTCCGGTGCCGATCGCACGCAGCGAGGACAGGTCATAGGAACGCGCGCGCAGCTCGGCGATCAGTGGGCCGGCGTACGCGTCGCCCACCATGGTCATCATGCCCACCTTCTCGCGCTCCGCGGTTTCCCACACCGACCGGACGTCCAGCCTGTTGCGGTCGTCGTAAAGCACTACGGGCAGGCCGGCGCAGAGCGCGGAGAACGCGGTCCACATGCCGGCGGCGTGCATGAGCGGGGAGACGGCGAACCACGGCTGGCCGCCCGCGGCGACCTTGTCGTGAATCTCCGTGACGCTGGCATGATCGGCCCCGACCATCGACGACACGTACATGTCGCTCTGTCGCCACAGCACGCCCTTCGGACGCCCCGTCGTCCCGCCGGTGCACATCATGATGAGATCGTCCGGAGATCCGGTCTCCTCGCGATCGGGGCCGACGGACGCCAGGGCGTCGTCGAGCGAGATCGCCTTCGGCAGTTGGGGAACCGTACTGCCGTCATCGATGGAGATCAGCAACTCGGTACCGATCGGCGGCAGGACGTCGGCGAACCGGGCGCCGAGGGAGCGGTGGTAGATGATCCCCCGTGGGCGGACGTAGTCGAGCAGGTCGCGGATTTCCCGGGGCGAGTAGTGGTGGTTCACGTTGACCGGGACGGTGCGCGCCTTCAGGCAGCCGACGACCATGTCCGGGTACAGGTCGTTGTACATCAGCAACGCGATGCGGTCCTGTCCACATTCCCAGCGCTGCAGCGCGTCACGGGTCGCGTAGACGCCGAAACCCCTGCCTTCGAGGTAGTTCGCCAACCGGTTGGTGCGGACCGCGGAGTCGGCGAAGGTGCTCTTGCGGTCGCCGCAGACGGTCATCAGCCGGTCCGGCACGGCGTCGGCGATGGCGTCCAGAACCGCGCCCACAGTCCATTCACTCATGGTGGGGCGCTAAACGGCCGACGGGACCGGAACGCCGAGCAGGTCGAGAGCATTGTCGCGCATCACTTTTCGGACATCGGCTTCGCCGAAGCCGTTGAGTTCCCCGGCGAACGACACCGGCGTCTCGAGGCCTTCGCCGTGCGGCCAGTCGGACCCGAACAGGATCTTGTCGATGCCGATGACGTTGGCCAGCTCTTGCAAATCGTCCTCGTAGTAGGGGGCGATCCACACATTGTTGCGCAATTGCTCCACCGGGTCCTCGGGGAAATGCCGCGGGTAGTTGTTGGCGACCTTCTTCAGCCGCTTGATCAGCCGATGCACGAAATAGGAGCCGTTTTCGATGCTGACCGCCCTGAGCCCGGGGTGGCGGGTGAACACACCGTGCACGATCATCGAGGCCATCGTGTCGTGGATGGCGCGGTCGTCGAGGAGAACCTGATCCAGTGGGTCCTTTTCCCCGAACCCCTCGAAGGTCGCCTTGCCGCCCCACTGCACGGCGATGTGCAGATAGCCGCTGTCGCTGAGGTGGAAGCCGACCGGCACCCCCGCCTCGGCGAGCCGGGCCCACACCGGGTCGTGGCTGGGATCGCCCAGCGATCTCGGCTTCACCACACCGGGCACCGGCGCGGGCCGCACCAGCACCAGCTTGGCGCCGCGCGCCAGCACGAACTCGACCTCTTCGAGCGCCTTGGCCGGGTCTGCCAGCGAAATGATGGGCGCGGCGATGATGCGGTGATCGGGCCGGTCGAAGCCCCAATCCTCGTCGAGCCACAGGTTGAACGCGTGCAGCGAGGCCATCGTGGCCTCGATGTCTCCCTTGAGCGCCTCCTCGACGCCGCACGCGAAAGTCGGCAGCATGAACACCGTTTCGACGTCCTGGGTCTCCATCACCGCGACCCGCGCGTCGCGGTTCTGGTACTCGGGGTGGCTGGCCAGCCGCTCGACCTTCATCAGCGAGGCGGGGTCGACGCCGTCGGGGATTTCGCCGCGGAACAACAGGTCCAGGCAGCCCGGCACGATGATCGGGTCAAAGGTCGGGTTGGGGATGAAGTGGTTGACCCGATCCCCGATCACGGCCCAGGTGCGCTTGCCGTCGTTGAGCATCTGCACGCCTCGCCGCTTGAACTTCTTGTCCAGGTGGCGGGTGAAGGCGTCCAGTGGTTCGTAGTAGTGGTTGTCGACGTCAATCGCCTTATAACCCAAGCTGGTCATGATCATCCTTTCCGGCATCACCGGCGAACACTAAGCGTCGGTCGGGTCGAGCGAAGGGAATCGGGGGGGCCGCTTCTCCAGAAAGCTGGTGATGCCTTCGATGACGTCCGGCCGCGGCATCGCCTCGTGCAGCAGCACCTCGGCACGCGCGGTGGCGTCCACGACATCGCGAGTGGCGTCACCGTATACCTGCCGCTTGATCACTTCCATGGACGCCGGCGAGCAGTTGCGTGCGATGTCCTCCGCGTATTCCAGCGCGCGGTTCATCAGATCCTCGGGCGCGACCACGTCCTTGACGAGGCCGAGGTCGGCCGCCTCCTCGGCGAGGAAGGTGCGGCCGCTCAACAGCAGATCCAGGGCGACGCCCCAGGTTGTCAGTCGCGGCAGTATCCAGGAGATGCCGAACTCGGCGATCAGTCCGCGGCGGGCGAAGACCGCGGCGAACTTGGCCCCGGCGGCCGCGAACCGCACGTCACACATGAGCGCCTGGGTCAGGCCGATGCCGACGCAGGCGCCGTTGATGGCGGCCACGACGGGCTTGCGCAGCGTGGTCACGAAATGCGGCGGCCGTTCCCCGACCAACTCGGCGAGGTTGGTCTGACTCGCCTTCTCCATCGTGTCGCCGTAACTCGGTGCGGAATTCGGCGTGCCCAGATACGCGCCGGCGCAGAATCCTTTGCCCCGGCCGGTCAGCACGACCACCCGGATGGCCGGGTCCTGTTCGGCGCGGTCGATCGCCGAGTAAAAGCCCGCGGCAATGTCCGGCCCCCAGGCGTTCAGGCGTTCAGGACGGTTGAAGGTCAGAATCGCCACGCCGCTGCCGGTGGACTCGTAGAGCACTGCGGCCTCGGAAGCGTCGTCCCCGCCGGACATCTCCCCCGCCACCTCCTCACGACCGCTACCCGATCCCGCGACGATTTGTACGCATACTGTATACCTATCGGTACCGTTTTCCACAACCGCCTTCGGGTGCCCACGAACCCCGGCCGAACAGGGGATTTCGGCTTGCTGAACCTCACCCCTGACCGCCGTCGACGGGGCTACTCATGACCAGGAGTGGCACGGATATCCCGGGTGTGGCGAGCACCACGCGCCGATCGCGTTTCCTCCTGGCGGCGAAAAGGGAAAGCCAACACAGATACCCACTACCGGGAGGGGAAACGCAATGGTTGACATCAAGAGCGGTCCGGTCGAGCTGATCCAGGGCATCGTCGAAGCCGTCTTCGGCAAGGCCAAGGAAATCGTGGGCACGATCATCGGCCGCAACGATCTGGTCAACGAGGGCCAGGCGCAGCAGGACAAGGCCGACGCGCAGCGCAGCGCGGCGAAGAAGGAAGCCGCGGCCGAGAAGGCCCGCGGCAAGGCCAAGGCCGCGGAGGCGCGCGAGCAGGCCGAACAGTAGACGGTTAGGCACAGGCCCGGTCACCTCGGTGGCCGGGCTCTGCTGTGTATCCCGATGTGGCGCAGCGGTTTTGGCCGCCGATTAGGCCTCGATGAGTCCAAGCCGGCGGTATGCGTTCTCGATCTGCGACTTGGCCTCCGTCGGCAACTCCGCCTGCGGTGGCCGGGAATGCGGATACGCGCCTATCGGCAAGCCGAGAAGCGAGGCGGCGTACTTGAACGCGCCACCCCAGTGAGTGAAGTAATCGGCCCGTCCCGGATAGCACGTCCACCAGGATCCGACGTCGAGGTCGAATTGGTCCAGGCCCGACTCGCGGCCGAAGTCCATCGCCTCGAGCAGCTTGTCGCTTTGTACCAAATCCCAGTATTCCGAGAACAATCGCCGCCGCGGCGTCTCGAACAGATAGCCCGCGGTGCCCAGTTGCGCCGGACAGACGATCCCGTCGCGCAGCCAACCGGCGCGATACACCGTCTTGTCACACTCCCAGAGCACCAGGCCGGGCGCCAGCTGGTGGAGCATCCGGCTGCTGGCCGGCCTGAAGGCGCCCTCCTTGGTCGCGCACACGGCGGGCACCTCATCGTAGATCCGCGCGCTTTCGGCGGCGGTCAGCACGTAGCCGGACGACGGCGAGTTGAACATGCCCAAGGCGATGTCGGTGCGCGAGGCGATGTATTTGAAGAATCGCAGAACGCCCTCGCCGCCATGCACTTCCATCATCGGCGTTTGGATGTAGACGATGTCGGCGCCGGCTTCCTGGGCGTGCAACGTCAACTCCAGACAGTCCTTCGCGGCGATGGCGGCCGTGCAGGCTTGCACGACGACGTCGGGATTGACGGCACGCCCTTCCTCAATCGCTACCTCTAACAAGCGTTTTCGCTCATCGATGGTCAGCGACCAGAACTCCGAGAGACCGCTGGTGCACCACAACATCGGGTGCCCAAGGTCGCCGACGCAGTAACGGACCAGCGTCCGATAGGCCTCCCAGTCGATGTCGTCGCCGTCCGGCCCGCAGAACGGGGTGTAGAGCGAGTCACCGATTCCGCGCAATGCGCCGCGCGCCCAGGCGCGGGCCTCGCTTGCCGTCGCCACTTTCGACTCCTTCTTTCGGCCGAGCTTTTCCGTTCCGGGCGGTCAGGTGAAGTCCGAACCACCGTCGACGTTGATGTTGGCCCCCGTCATGTAGGAGTTGCGCCGCGACGCGAGGAATGCGGCCACCGGCCCGATTTCCTCCGGCAGCCCCGCCCGTGGCATGTGGGCCGGATGGCCGAAGTGCTTGTCGATGGCGTCCATCAACGCGTAAAGATCGCCGCCGTCGACGCCCACCGATTTCGCCCAACCGACGAGCGACTCGGACGCGATGCTGCCGGGCGACACCACGTTGACCAAGATCTCGTCCTTGGCCAAGAACAGAGACAGATTCTTGGACACGCTGGTCAGCATCGACTTGGCCGCCGTGTAGGCGGGCAGCATGACGCTCTGCCGCTGGGTCGAGTGGGCCGAGAAGTTGACGATCCGCGCCCATTGCGCCTTGCGCAGCAGCGGAAGTGCCGCGCGGACACAGCGCACCATGCCCATCACCCCGTCTTCGACGGCCTGGCGCCATTGCTCGTCGGCCAAATCGTCGAACGTGCCCGCCGCTCCCGGCCCGACCGTATTGACAAGGGCATTGAGTTCTCCGCCCCATCGCCGGCCGAGCTCGGCGAACGCCTCGTCGACCTGACCGGGATCGGCAATGTCCGCGACGAGCCCGACGGCGTCGGGGCTGCCGCGCCCCGTCAACTCCGCCGCGGCGCAGTCGAGCGCGTCACGACTGCGGCCGATCACCGCGACCCGGGCACCTTCGTCGGCGAGGCAGCGGGCCGTGGCCAAACCCATGCCGCGACTACCGCCGACTACCACCGTTGCGGCATCCGCCAGCCCTAAATCCATGGCAATTCCCGTGGCTCATCGGATGACTGGGTGAATGGCTTGCGCCCGGTCATGTTCGCCCGCCCGGCCTATCGTTACCAAAACGCCTACGATAGGTATTACAGTAGCAGATGAAAAGTGCACGAAAGCCGGGTTGACGGACATCGTCGAGCGGCGACACGGCTAAGCTTGCGCAGGTGAGTCGGTACGGCTCTTGGACCGCATGCACATGATACAGCGTGATGGAGGTGCCCGTAGTGGCAAAGCAGGCTACCGCCGATAGGCGTCAACGCCGCGAACGCGGATCCATCAATCCCGATGACATCATCAGTGGCGCATTCGAACTCGCGGAGCAGGTATCGATCGACAACTTGAGCATGCCGCTGCTTGGCAAACATCTGGGCGTCGGCGTCACGAGCATCTACTGGTACTTCCGCAAGAAGGATGACCTGCTCAACGCGATGACCGACCGCGCATTGAGCAAGTATCGGTTCGCCACCCCCTACGTCGAGGCCAGCGACTGGCGCGAGACATTGGCCAACCACGCGCGCCTGATGCGTAAAACGTTCATGGGTAACCCAATTCTGTGCGACCTGATTCTGATCCGCGCCGCGCTCAGCCCGAAGGCGGCACGGCTGGGTGCCGAGGAGATGGAGAAGGCCATCGCCAACCTGGTCGAAGCCGGGCTGTCGCCGGAGGACGCCTTCGACACCTACTCGGCGGTTTCGGTGCACGTCCGCGGCTCGGTGGTGCTGCAGCGGCTTTACGAGAAGAACCAATCCTCCCATGAGGGTGCGCGTGCCATCGAGGACGCCGTCGCCATCGACCCCGAGAAGACTCCCCTGCTGGCCCAAGTCAGCCGCATCGGGCACCGGATCGGCGCACCCGACGAAACCAACTTCGAGTACGGACTCGGCTGCATCCTGGATCACGCCGGCCGGTTGATCGAAGAAGGCAAGGGGCGGAAAGGCGGCAAGGCCGCGCCGTCACGGCCACGCAAGGCGGCCAAGTCGCCCGCGTCACGCGCACGCACCAAGGCCCCGGCCGCGCGCTAGCCGGATACCGAATAGGGTTACTACACTTCGGGTTCCGGCACGTCGAAGTGTTCGTCACGGAGCCGGAACGCTTCCTTGGTCCCATGCTGTGCGCGGGCCTTGACGAAGTTGAACTCTCCTGGCCCGAATTGCAGGTTGGTGCCGAAGGCGTGGAAGAGATAGCTCGCGACTTCCTCACCCTGATATGCCTGGCTCTGCTCGACGAGGCGGAAAGCCGCCTTGGCGATGTCGCGCGTGCTGCCCCGCTCCATTGCCCTGCGGATGGCCTTGATGGGCAAGCACGAGCGGATGAGCGCGGGGCGCGCCTACGAAACCGGCGCGGGTCATTCGGCAAGCCGGCACCCGGTTTCGACACCAGGATCATCGGCGCCGAAACGGGAGAACCGGTGACCGCAGGCGACGCCGGCGAACTGTGCATCCGCGGACCGTTTGTGATGCAACGCTATTACGGACGCAGTCGCGAGGAGTGCTTCGATGCCGACGGCTGGTTCCACAGCGGCGATCTGGTGCGGGTGGACGCGGACGGATTCTTCTACTACCTCGGCCGGCTCGGCACGATGATCAAGACGGCGGGAGCCAATGTCTCGGCGGTCGAGGTCGAACGGGCTATCGCCAGCGTCACCGGCGGGCTGGCAGCGCACGTCATAGGCGTTCCCGATGCCCGGCGGGGCCAGCTGGTCGCGGCGGTCGTGGTGGTGCCGGACGGTGCTGCCTTCGACCCGGCGGCGTTGCGCGACCGGCTCAAGGCGGAGCTGTCGGCATACAAGATCCCCCGGCGCTTTGTGGCCGTCTCACGCTCGGAGCTTCCGTTGCTCTCCAGTGGCAAGGTCGACACCCGAGGACTGAGGGAGCTCTTCGGTGCCTGACACCGTCGACCGACTGGTACGGCTGCGCTCCGACCACGACGGCGACAAGCCGATGGTGATCGACCCTACGTCGCGGGTCAGTTATCGCGAACTCGACTCCACTACACGAGAATTGGCCGCGGTGTTCGTCGAAGCCGGTGTGGGCAAAGGCACGCGGGTGGGATTGATCATGCCCAACAGCACCCGCTGGGTGCAGATCGCTGTCGCCTTGACCCGCGTCGGGGCCGTGCTGGTTCCGCTGAGCACCCTGCTGACGGCGCGGGAGCTGGCCGCCCAACTGCGGGCCGCCGCGGTGCAACTGCTGGTCGGCGTCGAGGAATTCCGCGGGCACCGATATCTGGACGACCTCGCGCCGCGGACCCAACTTCCCGCCCTGCGTCAGGTCTGGACGGCCGACCGGCTCGCCGACGCGACCGCCGGCCTTCGAGCCCGCCGACTGGTCGACGCCCTGACGGAAAGGGTCAACGCCGCCGACCCGTTGGTCATCATGTTCACCTCCGGCAGCAGTGGGCCGCCCAAGGGAGTCATGCACTCTCACGGCAGCGCGCTCGGCGCGACCCGGTCGAGCCTGGGCGCGCGATGCATCACCCCCGACACCCGTCTGTATCTCCCGATGCCATTCTTCTGGGTGGGTGGCTTCGGCAGCGGAATCCTGTCCGCGCTGCTAGCCGGCGCCACCCTGGTGACCGAGGAGATTCCCCGGCCCGAGACGACACTGCGACTGCTGGAAGCCGAGCGGGTGACGTTGTTCCGCGGCTGGCCCGACCAAGCCGAGACGCTCGCCCGCCACGCCGCCACCGCCGGCGCCGACCTATCGGCCCTGCGACCCGGAAGCCTGCAGGCCGTGCTCCCGCCCGAACAGCGGGCCCAACCCGGCGCCCGCGCCACGCTGTTCGGCATGACCGAGGCGTTCGGTCCGTACTGCGGCTATCCTGCCGACACCGGTATGCCGGCGACTGCGTGGGGCAGCTGCGGAAAACCATTCCCCGGCATGGAAGTTCGCATCGTCGACCCCGACAGCGGCGATCCCGTCCCGGGCGGAACGGTCGGCATGATCCAGATTCGGGGACCGCACACACTGCGCGGCATCTGCGGCCGCGGCCGAGAGGACGTGTTCACCGTCGACGGCTTCTACCCCACCGGCGACCTGGGCCGCCTCGACGAGGAGGGGTTCCTGTTCTACCACGGACGCTGCGACGACATGTTCAAGGTGAGCGGCGCCACCGTCTATCCCGGTGAGGTCGAACAGGCGCTGCGCACCATCGACGGCGTCCGTGGCGCCTTCGTCACCAACGTGCCCACAACGGCGGGCCAACGGGTCGGTGCGGCCGTGGTGTCCGACGGACCGTTGACGGCCGACCAGCTGAGTCGGCACGCGCGAAACCTGCTGAGCGCCTTCAAGGTACCGACGGTGTGGCTACCGCTGACATGCGACGACGACGTCCCGCGAGGCGGCACCGGCAAGGTCGACCTACCTCGACTGCGGGAGATGCTGAGCGACGCGAATCGGGATCAGGAGACCCGGGTCCAGGGTTGACAGTTCTGCGACTCGAACGCCTTGACCGAGGTGTTGATGTTCGCGTACATCGGACCGATCGAGGTATTCGTCTGTAGCACATGGTCCTTGTTCGCATCGGGCGTGCTGTAGGTGAACCACGAGCACATCGACTCCTGTGTCGGCACGTTGTTGATCCAGACACCGAAGACCGATCCCGACCCACCCGTGTGGTAGAGGCCCGGCGCGATGTCGACACCCACGACGAAGACACCGTTGCCGGGAATCGGGTCGAGCATGTCGGCGACGGCCGGCGGCGCCAGGGCGATAGCTGTCACAGTCGCCACGAATACGGCCGATGCGCGAATCGTTCGGGGCACTTGTCCTCGCTCTGTGTCGTTTGGCCCCCTTGAGATGGCAGCCTATGCCGAGGCAGGCGCGCAGGACAACGGTTAGCCCGACGGCGGACGGCTCCCCTCGTCGACGACGCCGCGCGCGGTCAGGTGGTCGATCAACGGAACGGCGCCCGCGGCCAGGTGTTGCGCCATCGCCGCGCGTGCGAGGTTCTCGTCGCGCTTTTTCAGCGCGGACAAGATGCGGCGGTGGTCCCTCATCGACTGTTCGGGCCAGCCTTGGATGGCGGGAAACACCGATTCCGGTGCGTAGCGGGTGATCTGGGACATCAGCTGGGCGAGTTTGGGCGAGTCCGCGGCGACGTTGATGGCCCGGTGGAATTGGTGGTTGAGGCGCACCGTGCGCTCGTCGTCGTCGCCGGCGTAGGCGTCTTCGAGCTCCGCCTGGATTTGTTTGAGTTCGCGCAGTTGGTCGTCGCTGATGTTGGTCGCGGCCCGCGCCGCGAGTTCGCCGCCGACGTGTGCCTGCACGTTCGCGACGTCGGTGACGTCGCGACCTGTCACCGGCAACACCATGAAACCCCGTCGCGGCTGTTGGGCGATCAAGCCCTCCGCGCGCAGGGCAAACAGCGCTTCCCGCACCGGTGTGACGCTGATTCCCAACTCGGCGGCCAATTGGTCCAAACGGACGTAGGACCCCGCGACGTAGGTGCCATCGAAGATCCGCTGGCGGATCAAGCGCGCGACGTCGTCGGAAAGCTGCGGTCGCGCCGCGAAATCCGGAACCGTCATCGCTACACCTGATACTCGGCGAGCAGCCGCTTGCTGATGATGGACTTCTGGATCTCGCTGGTTCCCTCGCCGATGAGCAGGAACGGCGCGTCACGCATCAGCCGCTCGATCTCGTATTCCTTGGAATAGCCGTAGCCGCCGTGGATCCGGAAGCTCTGCTGAGTGACTTCGGTGCAGTATTCGCTGGCCAGGTACTTCGCCATCCCGGCGGCCACGTCGTTGCGCTCGCCCGAGTCCTTCAGCCGCGCTGCGTTGACCATCATCAGATGTGCCGCTTCGATTTTGGTGGCCATCTCGGCCAGCTGGAATGCGATGGCCTGATGCTCGGCGATGGGCTTGCCGAAGGTGTGGCGCTGCTGGGCGTAGCGGACGGCGAGCTCGAAGGCGCGGATGCCGACACCGCACGCCCGGGCCGACACGTTGACCCTGCCGACTTCGATCCCGTCCATCATCTGGAAGAAGCCCTGCCCGGGGGTACCGCCCAGAACGTCATCGGCGCTGGCCCGGTAGCCGTCGAAGATGAGCTCGGTGGTGTCGATCCCCTTGTAACCCAGCTTGTCGATCTTGCCCGGTATGACCAGGCCGGGCACGACTTCGCCGAAGCCCGTCGGCTTCTCGACCAGGAACGCCGTCAGGTTTCGGTGCGGCTTGTCCGCGCCTTCGTCGGTGCGGACCAGCACCGCGATCAGCGTCGAGCTTCCACCGTTGGTCAGCCACATCTTTTGCCCGTCGATGGTGTAGCCGCCGTCGGGCTGGCGCCGGGCCCGCGTCCGGATCGCGGCGACATCGGAGCCCAGCTCGGGCTCCGACATCGAGAAGGAGCCTCGCGTCTCGCCGGTCGCCATCCGCGGCAGGAACCGCTGCTGCTGCGCATCGGTGCCGTGCTGGCGCAGCATGTAGGCCACGATGAAATGGGTGTTGAGCACCCCGGACACACTCATCCAGCCGCGCGCCAGCTCCTCGACGCACAGCGCGTATGTCAGCAGCGACTCCCCCAGGCCGCCATACTCCTGGGGAATCATCAGCCCGAACAGGCCCATGTCGCGCATCCGGTCGACGATGTCCTGTGGGTAGGTGTCGTCGCGCTCCAGCTCGGCGGCGTTCGGGATGACTTCCTTTTCGACGAATTGCCTTACGGTGTCGATGATTTCGGTCTGGAATTCGGTCAGGCCGAGGGTCTGGGCGAGTTTGGTCATGCGTCGTCTTTCCTTTTCGGCTTGCTCAGCAAGCGATTGTCTTCGCGTCCGTCAGGCGGTCGATGTCGCCGGGCGTCAAGCCCAGGCGCCGCTGCAGGACCTCGGCGGTGTCTTGACCCAGGGCGGGCGCCGGTGCGCCGGCGGGGTGGGCGCCGTCGAACGCAACCGGCAGGCCGGGGGCGAAGTACTCCCCCAGGCCCTCCTGACGCAATCGGGAGAAGAGCGGGTTCCCGGTCACCTTCGGGCCCGCCGCGACCTCGGCGAAGGTGCGATACCGCTCGAACAACACCGTGGTTGCCGACAGAGCGGCGATGATCTCCTCGGCGGTGTGGTCGGCGAACCAGGTGGCGAACAGCCCGGACAGCACGTCGCGATAGCGGTAGCGGTCACCCTCGGATTCGAAGTCGACGCCCAACGCGTCGACGAGCGCGTCCACCGCGGCGCCGGTGCCCGTCACGCCGACGAGGTCGCGAAAGTGCCTGCGGGTCAAGGTGACAACCATGAACCTGGCACCGTTACGGCTGGCGAAGTCCTGGCCGTACTGGCCGTAGATGGCGTTGCCCAGTCGCTGGCGTTGGGAGCCGGTGACCTGCGGCTCGGTCAACAGTCCCAGGTTTCCGGCGGTGGCCAGCGCGACATCCTCGAGCGCCAGGCTGATCCGCGTGCCCGCACCGGACTCGTCACGGCGGCGGAGTGCGGTGACGACGGCCAGCGCGGCGTACAAGCCGCAGCAGACATCCCAGGCCGGCAACACGTGGTTGATCGGGCCGGCATGATCGGCCGGGCCGGTGACGAGCGGGAAACCGATGCCGGCGTTGACCGTGTAGTCGACCCCGGTCGACCCGTCGCCACGCCCGAGCAGCTGCACGTGGATGACGTCGGGGCGCCCGTCTGCCAGGGCCTGGTAGCTGAGCCACGGCAAGCCGGCGGCGTTGGTCACCACCACACCGTCCCCCTCGACGATGAGCCGCCGGACCAGGTCTTGTCCTTCCGAGGAACGCAAATCGATGGTGGCCGAGCGCTTTCCCTTGTTCAGCCCCGTCCAGTAGATCGACGTACCGTCCTCCGCCAGCGGCCACCGCTGCACGTCGGAAGCGCCACCGATCGGGTCGATCCGAATCACCTCGGCACCAAGCTGACTCAACGTCATGCCGCACAGAGGGGCGGCGACGAAGCTGGACACCTCGACGACGGTGAGACCACTCAGGGGCCCGGTCACTTCGGGGCGACCCGCTCGAACACCGCGGCGAGACCCTGGCCGCCGCCGATGCACATGGTCTCCAACCCGTAGCGGGCCTCACGCCGGGTGAGCTCGCGGGCCAGGGTGGCCAGCATCCGCCCGCCCGTCGCGCCGACCGGGTGGCCCAGCGAGATGCCCGATCCGTGCACATTGGTCCGCTCGTGGTCGGCGGCGCCGAAATTCCATTCCCGCATCACGGCGAGCGCTTGGGCGGCGAAGGCTTCGTTGAGTTCGATGACGTCGATGTCGGACAGCCGCAGGCCCGCCTTGCCGAGCGCCGCCTCGGTCGCGGGCACGGGCCCGATGCCCATGACGTGGGGCGCCACCCCCGCCAGCCCCCATGACACCAGGCGCACCAACGGCGTCAGACCGTATTCGTCCGCCTTCTCGGGCGTGGTCACCACGCACATCGACGCCGCGTCATTCTGACCGCTGGCGTTGCCGGCGGTGACCGTCGCCTCGGGATCCTCGTTCAGCAGAACGGGTTTGAGTTTGCCCAGCGACTCCACCGAGGCGTCGGCGCGCGGATGCTCGTCGGTGTCGATCAGCTCCTCGCCCTGGCGGGTGCGCACCGCCACCGGGATGATCTCCTCCGCCAGGATGCCGTCCTTCTGGGCGGCCACCGCCCGCTGGTGCGACCGCACGGCGAGCTCGTCCTGCTCCAGACGCGAGATGCCGTACTGGCGGCGCAAATTCTCGGCCGTCTCCAGCATGCCGCCGGGCACGGGGTGGTGGCGCCCGCCGGCGGTGGTGCGCCCCCGCGCGAGCGCGTCATACACGCGGACACCGGTTCTCCCACCGCCCCAACGCATGTCGGTGGAATAGAAGGCGACGTTGCTCATGCTCTCGCAGCCGCCGGCGACGACGAGATCGTGATCGCCGTTGCCCACCTGCAGGCAGGCCTGGATGACCGCCTGCAGACCCGACCCGCAGCGGCGGTCGACCTGCATTCCGGGAACCGTCACGGGCAGGCCGGCGTCCAGGGCCACCACCCGTCCGATCGCCGGCGCCTCGCTGTTGGGATAGCAGTGGCCGAGGACGACGTCGTGCACCGCCTCGGGCGCGATGCCGGTTCGTTCGAGCAGGCCGTTCAGGGCGGTGACGCCCAGGTCGACGGCGGTCAGCGATTTGAATATGCCACCGTAGCGGCCGATCGGGGTCCGTACCGGTTCACAAATGACCGTCTCGCGCATCATCCCTCGCTCAGATGTGCCGGCCGCCCGTGACTTCCATCACGGTGCCGGTCATGTATGAGGACAGATCGGAGGCCAGGAACAGAGCGACGCCGGCGACCTCGCTGGGTTCACCGGCGCGGCCCATGGGGATCTCGGCCACCTTCTGGTCCCAGATGCGTTGTGGCATGGCCTCCGTCATGGCCGACCGGATCAACCCGGGGGCGATCGCGTTCACCCGGATTCCCAGGTAGGCAAGCTCTTTGGCCGCGGCTTTGGTCATGCCGACGATCCCGGCTTTGGCCGCCGAGTAATTGGTCTGGCCCACCATGCCGACCTTGCCCGAGACGGACGACATGTTCACGATGGCGCCGCGCTTGTTCTCCCGCATGACGGCCGCGGCCAGCCGGGTTCCGTTCCACGTGCCCTTCAGGTGCACGTCGATGACCTGATCGAACTGCTCTTCGGTCATCTTGCGCATGGTCGCGTCGCGGGTGATCCCGGCGTTGTTGACCATGATGTCAAGGCCGCCGAAACTCTCGACCGCGGTCGAGATGAGGGCTTCGACCTCTGCGGCCCGGGTGACATCACACTGTTTCGCCAACGCGACATCGCTGCCGCCCAGCTGCGCAGCGGCGGCTTCGGTCGCCCCAACGTTCAGGTCGCCGAGCACGACGCGGGCACCCTCGGCAACGAATCGCTGCGCAATGGCGAAACCCAGGCCTTGTGCACCGCCCGTGATGACCGCGGTTCGACCGTCCAGCAACGACACCTGATTCCCGCCTCCCTGTGCTTCCCGCCGGGGACGCCCCGACCGTCGAATATCATATTTCATATAGGATCTGCTCCGATGCCGGGTTCACACCCGGCCGCTGAGCTGGCCGGCCGACCGCGGCTGAGCGACTCGCTACCAACGAGATGTCGAACAGGGAGCGACCCGCCTATGACCACCGCAGAACGACCCGAGGTCTCCGACGACGACTTTCGGGAGATCCTCGCCCAGACCCGGCACTTCGTCCGCACCGCGGTCGTCCCGCGCGAACAGGAGATCCTGACCGAGGACCGGGTGCCCGACGATCTGCGCGACCAGGCCAAGAAGATGGGCCTGTTCGGGTACGCGATCCCCCAGCAGTGGGGTGGCCTCGGGCTGAACCTGATGCAAGACGTCGAGCTGGCCATGGAATTGGGCTACACCTCGCTGGCACTGCGATCGATGTTCGGCACCAACAACGGCATCGCCGGGCAGGTGCTGGTCGGCTTCGGCACCGACGAGCAGAAGGCCCGCTGGCTGGAGTCGATGGCGTCCGGCGACGTCGTCGCCTCCTTCGCCTTGACCGAACCCGGCGCCGGTTCCAACCCGGCCGGCCTGCGAACGAAAGCCGTTCGCGACGAGGATGATTGGGTGATCTCCGGGCAGAAGCGCTTCATCACCAATGCGCCCGTCGCCGATCTGTTCGTGGTGTTCGCGCGCACCCGGCCCGCGGATGACCAGGGACCCGGAATCGCGGTGTTCCTGGTCCCGGCAGTGTCGCCGGGCGTCGAAGTCGGCGCCAAGGACGCCAAGATGGGTCAGGAGGGCGCGTGGACCGCGGACGTCACCTTCAACGATGTCCGCGTCGAGGGCGGCGCTCTCATCGGCGGAAGCGAGGACATCGGCTATCGGGCGGCGATGACCTCACTGGCCCGCGGCCGGGTCCACATCGCCGCCCTCGCGGTGGGCGCCGCTCAGCGCGCGCTCGACGAATCGGTCTCCTACGCCGCCACCGCGACGCAGGGCGGCACGCCGATCGGGCACTTTCAGTTGGTGCAGGCGATGATCGCCGACCAGCAAACGGGGGTGCTGGCCGGCCGCGCGCTGGTCCGCGAAGCCGCCCGCCTCTGGGTCTCGGGCGAAGACCGCAGGGTCGCGCCGTCGGCGGCCAAACTGTTCTGCACCGAAATGGCCGGCAACGTCGCCGATCTCGCGGTGCAGATCCACGGCGGCAGCGGCTACATGCACGGCGTCCCGGTCGAGCGCATCTACCGCGACGTGCGACTGCTGCGGCTGTACGAGGGCACCAGCGAGATTCAGCGATTGATCATCGGGTCCAATCTCATCAAGGCGGCACAGCGTTGACGGGGTGGCCGAACCCAGTAAAGGAGCAGCTATGAGCGGAAAGCTTGCAGGCAGAGTCGCATTCATCACCGGAGCGGCGCGCGGGCAGGGCCGGGCGCACGCGGTTCGCCTCGCGCGCGAGGGGGCCGACATCATCGCCGTCGACATCGCCGGCAAGCTCCCGTCCTGCGTCCCCTACGATCCGGCGACTCCCGACGACCTGGCCGAGACCGTTCGCCTGGTTGAGGAAACGAACCGTCGGATCATCGCCTCGGTGGTGGACACGCGGGATTTCGACGCGCTTCGCCGGGCCGTCGAGGACGGCGTCGCCGCGTTCGGGCGGCTGGACATCATCGTCGCCAACGCCGGCGTCGCGGCTCCGCAGGCCTGGAACGACATCACGCCGGAGAACTTCCGCGATGTCATGGACATCAACGTCACCGGCACCTGGAACACCGTGATGGCCGGCGCGGACAAGATCATCGAGGGCGGGCGGGGCGGATCCATCATCCTGATCAGCTCCGCGGCCGGCATGAAGATGCAGCCGTTCATGATTCACTACACCGCCAGCAAGCACGCCGTCACCGGGATGGCGCGGGCTTTCGCGGCCGAGCTGGGCAAGCATTCGATCCGGGTGAACAGCGTTCATCCCGGGCCGGTGAACACTCCGATGGGGACGGGCGACATGGTCGCGGCCGTGGCCAACACGATGGAGACCAACCCGCAGCTGTCGCACGTGCTCACGCCGTTCCTGCCGGACTGGGTTGCCGAGCCCGAGGAGATCGCCGACACCGTGTGCTGGCTGGCCAGCGACGAATCCCGCAAGGTCACCGCGGCCAGGATCCCCGTCGACCAGGGGTCGACGCAGTACTGATCGGCAGCTCGGGAATAGATTCGCGGCATCGGCGCTTGCAGGCCACATGAAAGCCTTCACCGAGAGCGAACGTCAGGAGTTCTTGGCCGCCACGCACGTGGCGGTGTTGTCCGTCGACGCCGCCGACGGCCGGCCGCCGGCCAGTGTGCCCATCTGGTACGACTACACCCCCGGTGGGGACATCCGGATCATGACCGGGGCGGCCAGCCGCAAGGCCCGACTGATCGATCGGGCCGGCAAGGTGACGCTGGTGGTCCAGCGCGAGGAGGTGCCGTACCAGTACGTGGTGGTCGAGGGCACCATTGTCGACACCGCCAAGCCCGCACCGGCCGACGTTCAGGAGGCCGTCGCCATCCGCTACCTCGGCGAGGAGGGCGGGCGGGCGTTCATCCGCAGCATGGAGGGTGTGGAAGAGGTCATGTACACCATCCGCCCGGACCGCTGGACGAGCGCGGACTTCACCGGCGACCTCTGAGGCGTCAGCCGATCAGCTCCAGCGTCCCCAGCTCGCGGATCGCCTGACAGCCGCGGCCGAGCATGGCCAGCACCATGTCGTCGCCGCGCTCGGTCGCGGCGGCGAACGCGAACCCCAGCGCCGAAATCAGCGGTGCCTGCAGTACCCCGAGTCGATAATCACGCCAACACGTTTCGGCGTCGTAACCGGTGACACCGCCCACCGTCAGAGCGCGATGGTAGTCGGCGACCAGCTGTTCTTCGATGCTCGCGCGCAGTTGGGGGCTGAGACTGGTCGCGGTGAAGTAGGCGAGGTCCCTGGCCGGCAATCCGACGCCGAGCGTCTGCCAGTCGACCACGCTGACCCGGGTTAGGTCCGGATCGAACAGCAGGTTGTCCAAACGATAGTCGCCGTGCAGCAGCGCGAACCGGTCGTATTCGGAAAGCAGCCACGGCGTGATCAATCCCATTGCGGTGCTGAAGGTATCGCGATCTTGAGCGCTCATCCGATCGCCCAACTTGTCCAGCGTGATGTCAGCACTCATCTTCGCCACCTCGCCCATGCCGCCCGCGCCCGCTTCATCCGGCCTGCCGAACGCGACGCCCGCGAAATCCAGCCAGACCGGATCGCACCAGCTGGGCGCGTGCAGGCCGGCCAGGGCGGTAACCGCGAGGCGCGCTTCTCGCTCCCCGCACCCCGCGAGCTGATCGCCCTGGACCGCGGGGGCCTGATCGGCGAGCAGCAACGCGAATTCCATGGCATCCTCGGTGATCTCGGAGTAGAAGCAGCGCGGCGTCGGCACCTGCACCCGGTCCGCGACAGACGAGTAGAACGCGCATTCGCTGCGATATCCGATGACCACCCGGTCGCGCACCGTGTCGTCCTGCGCCGGCAGCTTGATGACGAACGTGTGCGGCAGGTCGCCGGGATCCGTCGCGTATCGCGCGGAGACCCGGTAGGTTGCGCCGGTCTGCCCGGTGCCGATGGCGACCACGTCGACGTCGGCAACCTGCACGGATGTGCCACGCTGACTGAGCGCGGCCGACAACCACTCCGGTGTCACGTCGCCGGGATACCGCGGAATCGACACCACAGCACTCATGAAACAGCACGCCTCCTGTTCCCGGACAGCCCCGTCCGACTGACAAACTGTAAGGCATACCGCAAGAGCCGCGGTCGGCAACAGTGGGCTAGTCGGCGAGAATCCGCCATTCGGCGGCCTCGCGCTGCCGGCGCCAGAACTCATCGAAACGCCCACCCGCCGCGAGTAATTCGGCCACCGTTCCATCCTCGATCACCCGGCCCTCGTCGAGGAACAGGACGCGGTCGGCGTGGCCGATACTGGCCAAGCGGTGCGCGACGATCACCTGGGTGCGCGACCGCGGGTCGAGCGTCAGCGCATCGACCACCGCGGCCTCGTTTTCGGTGTCCAACGCGCTGGTCGCCTCGTCGACCAACAATATCGGCGCCGGCTTGAGCAGCGCCCGCGCGATGCTGACCCGTTGGCGTTCACCGCCGGACAGCGCCGAGCCGGCCTCGCCGACCACCGTGGCAGCGCCCTCGGGCAGTCGCGCAATGAGTTCGTCGACGCGGGCCAGCGCCACGGCCCGGGCGAACTGCTCCTCGCCGGCGCCCGGATCGCCGGCCAACACGTTGTCACGGATCGACCCGTGAAAAAGGTACGGATGCTGAAACACGACAGCGCTCGCCGCCCGCCGCGAGTCGGCGTCCAGCGACACCGCGTCGACGCCGTCGATCAAGACGCGGCCGCGACCGGGTTCGTGCAGGCCGGCGATCAGGCCCAGGATGGTGCTCTTGCCCGATCCCGACGGCCCGACGATCGCCGTCGTGCTGCCCGGCTCCAAGGTGAAGCTCACCCCGTCGAGCACCGGCGCGGTCGCGCCGTCATAGCTGAACGTGACGTCGTCGAACTCGATGCGGGGCGCCGCGGCGCTGGGCAACGTGGCGGTCCCGGCGTTCATCAGCGGCGACGTGAGGACGGCGCGAATGCGGCCGAGCGTCGCGCGGGTGCTCTCCAACGCCGGTGCCAGCTCGCTGATCGCGGTGAACGGCTCCAGGTAGCGCACGATCACCACGATGAGGGCGATCGCTTCGGGGACGGTGACGGTCCTGTCCACGGTCATCACCGCGGTCGCCCCGGCCAGCAGGATCAGCGACAGCTGGCTGGCGAGGCTGAACAGCAGCTGGCCGGGAACCTGCATGGACAGCAACCGCATGGTCGCCCCGTGCTGCGCGGCCAGCGCGTCGCCGACCAGACTGCGCGCCGGCTCGACCCGTCGCGCTGCCCGCAACGCCTGCTGGGTGCGGGCGAATTCGATGATCCGTTCGGTGAGCACGCTGTTGGCCTCGTCGGCCGCGGCATCCGCGCGCCTGGCCAGCCGCGCCGACGCCCACAGCGCACCCAGCAGCAGCGGTACACCGCCCAGCGCGGCCAGCCCGAGCTGCCAGGAGATCGGGAGCAAAGCCAGCCCGATGGCCGCGGGCAGCAGGATGGCGGAGGTCAACGGCGTCAGCAGGTTGACGACGAGACCGACCAGTTCCGGCCCGGTGGCGGCGATCGCCTGCCGCGCGGTCGCGGTGCGCTCGGCGGTGAACCACTCCAACCGCACCCGGGGCAACCGGTCCGCCACGTCGTGCTGGCTGTGATCGAGCACGGCAAAACCGAGTTCGAAGCCGATGCGCGCTGTCGCGGTGTCGATGACCCAGCCGATCACGGTGGCGGCGGTGAGCCACCCCAACCACACCAGTGCGCGCTCCGGGGCGTCGCCGAACAGGGCGCCCACCAGTGGCACCAGCAATACGGTCGCCGTTGCGCGTACCGCCACGGAGGCCAGTGCGAGCGCGGTGTAGGTGATCACCCGGGCGCGGCGATCCGCCGGAACCAGGCCCAACCACGTGCGGATCATCGCGCCCCCTCCCGGGCCGTCGCGACCACCCGATCCCGCCGGCCGCCGTCCCACAGCCGTCGGTAGCGGCCGTCGGCGGCCAGCAGCTCGTCGTGCGTGCCTCGTTCGGCGATCCGCCCGTGGTCGAGCACGACGATCTGGTCGGCGCCGGTGATGGTGTGCAATCGATGGGCGATCACCAACACGGTGCGGTCCTGGGCTAGCCGGTTGAGGGCTTGCTGGACAAGGTATTCCGACTCCGGATCGGCGAACGCGGTGGCCTCGTCGAGGATCAGCACCGGGGTGTCCGCCAGGATCGCGCGAGCGATGGTGAGCCGCTGCCGTTCACCGCCCGACAGTCCGGTGCCCGCTCCGAGCACGGTGTCGTAGCCGTCCGGCAATCGCATGATCCGGTCGTGGATCTGCGCCTGGCGCGCGGCCTCCTCGATTTGCGCCGCGGTGGCGTCCGGGACGGCCAGGGCGATGTTGTCCGCGACGGTGCCGTGCACCAGCTGGGTTTCCTGCAGGACGAACCCCACCTTCGTGTAGAGCTCATCAGCGGTCATCGACCGGATGTCCTGTCCGCCAATGCGTATGGCGCCGCTCTCGACGTCATGGAAGCGGGCGAGCAGGGCGGCCAGCGTCGACTTGCCGGACCCGGACGGCCCGACGAGTGCGGTGACCGTGCCCGGGCGCAGCGTCAGCGAGACCCCCCGTATCACCGGGACACCCGGTCGATAGCCGAAGCTGACGTCGTCGAACACCACCGTCGCCGACGGATCTGCGGACCCGTCCGGCTGACGCAGCGCCAGCTCGGGCTCGTCGAGCGTGTTCTGCAGGCGCCGGGCGGCCAGCATGCCCGCGCTGATGCCACCCATCCCGTAGGCGATGCCGAGCAGCCGCGCGCCGAACGTGGTGCCCAGCAACAGGAATGGCAGAAGGTTCATCGGGTTCATCCGCCCCGTGATGGTGAGCAGCGTGCCCGTGAGGGCGATGAGCCACAGGAAGGTCGAGGGGCGGGTGACCAGGTCCATGAGCGTCTTCTTGCCGGCCAGTGGGCGTTGCCACGAGACCAGGAATTCGACGTAGGAGTCCAGGAGGCGCCGGAAGCCGGATGCGGCCGCGCCACCGAAGACGCGGATCACCGGCTGGCCCTCCAGGTAGGCGCCGGCCTCCCCGCTCATCTTCTCGGCCCAGCGCTGTGATTGCGCGATGCGCGGGCCCGACTGGATCGTGAGCGACGAGGTCAACGCCAGGTACACGACGACGGGCAGGAACAGCACGAGCGCGACGCGCCAGTCGACGACGAACAGGTAGATCAGCACCGCCACGGGCGCGATGATCGCCGCGACGGCATCGGGGATGGCGTGCGTGACCAGATAGTGCAGCGACAGCGAGTCGTCCTGCAGCAGCTGCTTGATCGAGCCCGATCCGCGCGCGGTGAACCAACCCAGCGGCAGGCGAGAGAGCTTGCGCAGCAACCGCGAACGCAGGTGCGCGGCGAACCGCGCGTCGACGACGTGCAGCCACAGCGTGAGCGCCGCACCGAGCACGGTGCCCGTTCCCAGCAGGGCGACGGCCGCGATCCCGACGTCCCAGAGGCGTGCCGCGGGCGCCCCCGCCACCAGCAGCCGGGCCAGCTCGACCAGCAACACGAACGGCGCCAGCTGCACCACCGTGATGACGGCCTGCAACACACCGGAGAGGATCAACGCCCAGCGCAGCGGCCCCAGCAATCGGCCGGCGCCCTGGGCACGCCACCTGCCGCGCGCCGCCGAAACGGGTGCACGGTCGACTGGCTCTGGCGCCGAAACCCGCTCGCGCACAGGGTCATCCGCGAGCCCCGTCTCGTTGCCGCGGTGGGTGCCCATCGCACGCCCGGCGCTCCAGTACGCCTGGGCGTGTACCTCGGACTTGGGAAAGCCGAATTCATCGCGCAGCCGCGTCCGGACGTGCTTGAGGACGGTCGCCTCGGGCGTGGCCCAGGCGTACCAGTTGGACCAGTCCCGGTTCTCGATCGCCGCCGCAAGCGATGTCTCGTCACGCCGGGGCACCCAGTGCACGCGCAGCCGCGGGTGCCGCGCGACCGGGATCAGGACGTCATTCTCGTCGTGCTGCTCGAGATACATCTCGATCGGCACGTCGTCGGGGACGACTCCGATGATCCCGTTCATGCCCGGGATCGACGCCGAATCGCCGATCAGCAGATAGCCGGACGGCTGCTCGTCGGGCACATCGAAACGCGACGAGCCCATCAGCGCCATGACGGCGATCGTGGCGCCGGGCTGGACGGTGCGCGCCCACTTGGACGCCGGGCCGGCGGGCTCGTGCAGCACGATGTCGACGGCGAAGCGGCCGCCGGGGACGTCCGCCTCCGAGATCGTGTAGGCGCGCTGGAACTCGGTGCTGGATCCGTCCGGGTCTGGGAACCAGAACCGCAGCCACGCGGCGGGTTCGGCATCCACGTCTTCGAACAATGTCGGTGACATCATCCGCACCCGCACGAAATGTGGTGCGATCGGGACGGTTTCGAGCACCGTTGCGGTGTGGTCGCGAGCACCGAAGCTCCGCAACATCACACCCTGGAACCCGCGTGCCATCAGCGGTCCTTCCCCGCGGCACGCAGGGCCGCGACGACTTCACCGAGAGAACGGCCCGGCGGACCCTCCGCTGGATAAGTTACCGCAAAACTAAGGGTTGCCTTACCAAAGGTCAAACCAGGGTCGGCGGCGGGCGGCTAGTAGCCTGGTTGTGTGAGCGGTGAATCGTCGGCGTCGCCGGTATTGCTCTACGACGGGGTCTGCGGCGTCTGCAACTCGGCGGTTCAGACGATCCTCCGGTTCGACCCGAACGGCACCCTGCGCTTCGCGGCGCTCGACAGCGACTTCGCCCGGGCCGTCTTCGATCGGCATCCGGCTATCGGGCAGGTGGACTCGATGGTGTTCGTCGACCAGCCCGGCCGGCCCGCTGAACGCGTCGCCGTCCGGTCCGCCGCCGCCATGCGGGTGGTCGATTACCTCGGCGGGCCGTGGAAGCTGCTCCGAGCGGCCCGCGTCATCCCCACTCCCCTGCGCGACTGGCTCTACGACAAGTTCGCCGGCGTCCGCTATCGCATCTTCGGCAAACACGACACGTGTCCGTTGCCGCCACCGGAGGTTCGCGCGCGCTTCCTGGACGCTTAGTCCACGGCGAGGTCGGCCTCGGACTCCTTACGCTTCAACTCGGCGAGCTTGCGGTCCTCGGCGGCAAATTCGCGATGGTGAGCCGCCGATTCGCGGTGCACGTCGACATGCGACACGCCTTGTTCAACCGTCTCGTCCTGCACCCGTGCGACTTCTTCGTGCCTGAGGGCCGATTCCTCGAAGCTGCGCGCGGCCGACAGCCCGGCTTGGGCCGCGCGTTCGCGGGCCGCCGCGGCCCTGCGCTCGGCACGCTCTACGTCCTTCGCGGTAAGGGCGTCCTCGAGTGGTTGGTTTCCGGTGGCCATGGCGTCTCCTCGTGTCCAGTGCAGTGCATGTACCCCGCACGGACGGTTTGACGCCTGACGATCGCGATATCGGAGTGCGGGCGGAGGGACTCGAACCCTCAAGCTCTTCCGAGCACCGGCACCTAAAGCCGGCATGTTTGCCGATTTCATCACGCCCGCAGCTTGCCGATCGTACCGCTCAGTTCGCGGACGGACCCGTCGGTCACATGCCTCGATGAATTCGTCGGACCCAAATCGTGAGCGGTACCGTCAAGGGGTGTCCACTACCCGTCGTCGCAGGCCCGCGCTGATCGCCTTGGTGATCGTCGCGGCCTGCGGCTGCCTTGCGCTGGGCTGGTGGCAATGGAGCAGGTTCCAGTCGGTATCGGGCACGTTCCAGAACCTCGGCTACGCACTGCAGTGGCCGCTGTTCGCCTGGTTCTGCGTCTACGCGTACCGCAAATACGTGCGCTACGAAGAGATGCCGCCCGAACCCGCGCGTGGCACCGGGCTCACCGAGATACCCGCCGGCCTGCTGCCCGAGCGCCCCAGGCCGATGCAACCACCGTCTGACGATCCCGCGCTGTCGGAGTACAACGCCTACCTGGCCGAGCTTGCCAAACAAGACACCGAGAAACAGAACAGGACCACCGCATGACCACACCGGAGACGCCCGAGGCGTCGGCGTCGGCATTCCCCGTCGAGAAGATCCGCACCGCGTTGCTCGGCTACCGGGTCATGGCGTGGGCGACGGGTCTGTGGCTGATCGCGCTGTGCTACGAGATCGTCTCGCACCTCGTCTTGCACCACGAGATCCGCTGGATCGAGGTGGTCCACGGCTGGGTGTACTTCATCTATGTGCTGACCGCGTTCAATCTGGCGGTCAAGGTGCGGTGGCCGATTGCCAAGACGATCGGTGTGCTGCTCGCCGGGACCATCCCGCTGCTGGGGATCATCGTCGAGCACTTCCAGACCAGGGACGTCAAGGCGCGCTTCGGGCTGTAGGGCTCGTACGCTGCCGGCCCGACGCTGCGAACACCCTAGGCCAGCTCGCGCAGCGCCGGTACCAGCAGCGCGAGAGCGCGACCGCGATGGGAGACGGCGTCCTTCTCCTCGGGGCTGAGCTCCGCCGCGGTGCGGTCGGAGCCGTCGGGCACGAAGACCGGGTCATAGCCGAAACCGCCATCCCCCCGCGGTTCTCGTGTGATGCTGCCGGTCCACTCGCCGCGTACGACGACCTCGCCGGCCGGGCCGGCCAGGGCGCAGGCGGACACGAAGGCGGCACCGCGCCGTTCGTCGGGCACGTCACGCAACTGCGCCAGCAGCAGCGCGGTGTTCGCCGCGTCGTCGCCGTGCCGGCCCGACCAGCGCGCCGACAGCACCCCGGGCATGCCGTTCAACGCGGCCACCTCCAGACCGGAATCGTCGGCCACCGAAGCCAGGCCCGTCGCGGCGAAGGCGTCCCGCGCCTTGGCCAACGCGTTGTCCTCGAAGGTCGCGCTGTCTTCGGGCGCTTCGTCGAAGGGGGCCACGTCGCGCAGAGACAACAACCTCAGCCCCGTCAAGCCGGCCGCGTCGAGCACCCGGCGCAATTCGGCCAGCTTCTTGGTATTGCGGCTGGCGACCAGCAACTCGGTCACCGGTTGGTCCGATCCATGCCGTCGCCTCCCCAAGAGCCACCCACGCGTACGACAACAAATTAGCCGGAATCGGCGGCGCCCCCTTCAGCCCGGCCAGGGTCCGACCAGGACCTCCGACGTCGAAAGGCTTGACAGCCCCGCCGAGCGCGGCGCACTGTGATACACGTCATATGACCACTGGTCATACCAGGCAGAGAGGGACGGCTCATGACCACGAGGGACAAGTACACCGACGTGCCCTCCCCGTACTCGTGGGAGGTGCCCAGCACCGGCAACGCGCGCTTCACCTGGGAGTACGACGAAGGGCGCGCCCGACTTCTTTCCCTCTACCAAAAGGGAAAGGACAAGCAGTGGGATGCCCAGTCGCGCATCGACTGGGCGCAAGACGTCGACCCGATGAACCCGGTTGGGCTGCCCGACGAATTTCATCCGCTGTTCGGCAGCCCGATGTGGGACGCCGCAGACGACGCACGTCGCGCCGAGATGCGCCAGCACTTCCAGGCCTGGCAGTTCTCGCAGTTCCTGCACGGCGAGCAGGGCGCGATGGTGTGCGCGGCCAAGATCGTCGAGGTCGTCCCGGACTTGGACGCGAAGTTCTACGCGGCCACCCAGACCATGGATGAGGCCCGACACGTCGAGGCGTTCTCGCGGTTCCTGCAGGAGAAGGTCGGGGTGGTCTACCCGATCAACAAGCACCTGACCGCACTGCTGGACGACACCTTGCACGACTCCCGCTGGGACATGCCCTACCTCGGCATGCAGGTGCTCATCGAGGGGCTTGCCCTCGCCGCCTTCGGGGTGCTGCGTGACATGGCGGCGCCCGACTCGCTGGCCAAGGGGGTGCTCGCCTACGTCATGCAGGACGAGGCCCGGCACGTCGCGTTCGGCCGCATCTCACTGAAGGACTACTACTCCGCGCTGACCGAGGCCGAGCGGGACGAGCGCGAAGAGTTCGTCGTGGACGCCTGCTACCTGATGCGCGACCGGTTCCGCGGCGAGGAGGTCTTCGAGACCCTCGGCCTGGACGTCCAAGCGTGCGCCGAGTGGGTCGACACGTCCCCGCTGATGATCCAGTTCCGGTCACACCTGTTCAGCCGCATCGTGCCGATCGTCAAGGACATCGGGCTGTGGGGCGAGAAGGTGCAGAAGGCCTTCCGGGACATGGGTGTCCACGACATGGCGGGCGTCGACATCGAGGCGCTGATGAAGGCCGACGAAGACCAGGCCGAGGCTCTGGACAAGGCACACGCCGAGATGGCCGACCGGGCCCTCGAGGTGGACCAGGTGATCGCGGCGGGCGCGAGCTGAGCCACCGGACGCTTCGGCGCTCCGTCGCCAACGCGGGTGTCAGCTGCCGAAAGACTTGGGCGCCGGGCCACTCTCGGGCAACTCACCCGGATAAGGCAGTGCCAGCGCCTCGCGTTGGGCGGCGAACAACTTGTCGCAGGCGGCGAGCGCCACGTCGAGCAGTTTGTCCAGCGTCGAGCGCGGGAAGGTCGCGCCCTCGCCGGTCCCCTGCACCTCCACGAGCGTCCCGGTGTCGGTGGCGACGACGTTCATGTCGACCTCGGCCCGCGCGTCCTCCTCGTACGGCAGGTCCACCCGGATCCTGCCGTCGACCACCCCGACGCTGACGGCCGCGATGGCGCAGGACAACGGCCGGGGATCGGACAACTTGCCCGCCGCGGCCAGGTACGTCACGGCGTCGGCCAGCGCCACGAAGGCACCCGTGATGGCGGCGGTCCGGGTGCCGCCGTCGGCCTGCAGCACGTCGCAGTCGACGGCGATGGTGTTCTCCCCCAACGCCGCCAGGTCGATGCAGGCCCGCAGCGACCGGCCGATCAGCCTGCTGATCTCCTGGGTGCGGCCGGACAAGCGTCCCTTCACGGATTCGCGGTCGGAGCGCGTGTGGGTGGCCGACGGCAGCATCGCGTACTCGGCGGTCAGCCAGCCGAGACCCGATCCTTTGCGCCAGCGCGGCACCCCGTCGGTGACGCTGGCGGTGCACATGACCTTGGTGTGCCCGAACTCGATGAGCACCGACCCCGCTGGGTGCTCGGTGAATCCCCGGGTGATGACCACGGGGCGAAGCTCGTCGTCAAGGCGACCGTCTTCTCGTCTCGTCACGACGCCAACCCTAACGCGGGGTGCTCAGACCCTTTCGGAGCGGCGGATGTCGAACGTCTCGCCGCACACCACCGCATGCACGGGGCCGTCGAACTCGGCCTTGGCCTCGCTGATCACGTCCTCCCGCGAGGTCCACGGCGGGATGTGCGTCAGCAACAGTTCGCGAACGCCGGCCTGCGCCGCCGCCCGGCCGGCCTCGGTGCCCGACAGATGGAGCGCGGGCGGACGGTCCGGCGAATGCGTCCAGGAGGCTTCGCACAGGAAGACGTCGGCGTCCCGGGCCAGCTCGACCAGTTGCTCACACATGCCGGTGTCACCGCTGTAGACCAGCGAGGCGCCGGTCGAATCGGTGATCCGCAGGCCGTACGACTCGGTCGGGTGGGCCACTACCCGCGGCGTCACCGTGAGCGAGCCGAGCGTGACCGGTTCGCCGTCGACCCAGTGCCGAACGTCGAAAATGTCTGAGCAGTCGTCGATTTCACCGCCATACGGTGACGATGCCGCGCCCAGCCGGGACCAGGTGTCGCCGGGGCCGTACAACAACGCCTTGCCGTTGGGCCGCGACGGGTGGTAGCGCCGCCACACGAACAGGCCGGGCAGATCGAGGCAGTGGTCGGCGTGCAGATGGGACAAGAGCACGTGCACGGAGGCGGGATCGGCATAGCGCTGGAGCGCGCCCAGCACGCCGCCGCCGAAGTCGATGACCAACGGCGGTGTATCCGGTGCCCGAAGCAGATAACCCGACGCGGGCGAATCCGGCCCCACCACGCTGCCCGAGCAGCCGAGCACGGTTATTCGCACGGACACTACTGTGCCATGCCCGGTAGGACCGTGACGAAAACATCGCCGCATTCGTGTGATGAGAATCTCGCCGCCATCAGCACTACTCAATTCTCACGTGGTGAACGGGTTGCACGCCGGTGACCGCGGGGCCCAGGAACCGCGCCGCCAACGCGGTGAACGCCTCGGGGTCGCCGGTCGCCTCGAAGACCCGTGTCGCGGGCGGGGCGTCATGAGGGCGCAGGAGCTCACGTTCGGTGAGCACCCGAAGCACCTCCTTGGCGGTTTCCTCGGCGCTCGACACCAGCGTCACGTGCTCGCCCATCGCGAGCTGGATCAACCCGGACAGCAGCGGATAGTGCGTGCACCCGAGCACCAGTGTGTCGACCTGCGCGCGCTGCAGCGGTTCGAGGTAGCCCTCGGCCAGCCCGAGCACCTGGCGCCCGCTGGTCACGCCCCGCTCGACGAAATCGACGAAGCGCGGACACGCCACGGCGGTGATCTCGGTATCGCGGGCGGCGGCAAACGCGTCCTGGTACGCGTGCGAGTTGATGGTGGCCTGCGTGCCGATGACGCCGATGCGGCCGTTGCGGGTCGTGGCGACCGCGCGACGCACCGCCGGCAGGATCACCTCGACGACCGGTACGTCGTAGCGTTCGCGCGCGTCCCGCAGGCATGCCGCCGACGCCGTGTTGCAAGCGATCACCAACGCCTTGACCCCGCGCTCGACGAGGTCGTCCCCGATGGCGAGCGCATGCGCGCGGACCTCGGGGATGGTGAGCGGACCGTATGGCCCGTGGCCGGTGTCGCCGACGTAGACGATGTCCTCGTCGGGCAATTGGTCGATGATTGCCCGCGCGACGGTCAGCCCGCCGACGCCGGAATCGAAGATCCCGACGGGCGCCATCGGCGAGCTCATGTCTTGGGACGCGGCAACGCGGTGCCGGCTTTTCTCTTCGCGCGGGCCTTACGTTCCGGTGCGGACAACCAGTAGGCAGCGACGACGCCGGCGAGAGCACCGCACAGGTGCCCCTGCCACGACACCCCACCGCATCTGCCGAGCACCGGCATGGCGCCCAGCAGCACGCCGCCGTAGGCGAACAACACCACCAGCCCGATCGCGATGTCGGCGAACCTGCGCACGAAGATCCCGAACACGAGCAGGAAGGCCAGCCAGCCGAAGATCAGGCCGGAGGCCCCGATGTGGTCGGTCGGACCGCAGGCGCTGCCCACGTTGCCGATGAGCCAGGTGCCGAAGCCGCCCAGGATCCACACGATCGCAGTGGCCCATATGAACCGGCTGAGACCGGCGAGCGCCATCAGGAAACCCAGCACCAACAGCGGGATCGTGTTGGCCATCAGATGCTGCCAGTTGGCGTGCAGGACCGGCGCGAAGATGATTCCCCACAGGCCGTCGGCTTCGAGCGGCCGGATGCCGTTCTCGTCCAGGGAATGCCCGGTCAGCTGGTCGATGAGCTCGATCAGGTAGAGCAGGGCGACGAAGGTGAGGATCGTCGTCCCGCCCACCACCCACGCGGGCCGCTTCGGCTGCTTGGCCGGTGCGCCGGGGCGTCCCTTGGGGGTGGTCTTACCCATAGCTGCAGGTTACCGGCGCGGGCGGTGGCGAACCCCTCATGGGGCGAACGCCCCGGGCAAGATGTCGCGGTAGGTCGGTATGCCGGCGACCGGATCGGCGGCGAAGACGCCGGCCAGCACCGCACGCGCGACGCAGTCGGCCGCGACGGCACCCACCTCCGCGGCCAGCCGCATCTCCGGCGAAAAGGAGGCGGGCGCGTCGGGCGGGGCCGGCACTTCTACCGCCCCCGTCGCCAGGGCGAACACGGTGTCGCCGTCGTACGGGGTGTGCGCGGGCCGAATGGTGCGCGCCAGCCCGTCCTGGGCGGCGACGGCGACGCGCCGGCACGCGGCCGGGCTCAGCGCCGCGTCGGTCGCCACCACCCCGATGACGGTGTTGAGCGGGTTCTCGAGCGGGCCGGACGCGGTCGGCAGGCGGGCGAAGGCGTCGACCTGCTCGCACGGCGGCGGCCGCAGGGCGAACTCCTCGATCAAGTCCGCCATCCACGGCAGACCGGTGGCCCGGTCAGCGACATCACCGGCGGAGTTCACCACGACCACCGCGCCGACGGTCACCCCGCACGGCAGCGCCGTCGAGGCCGTCCCGACGCCGCCCTTGAGCACCCCGGCACGCGCCCCGACGCCGGCGCCGACGCTCCCCACCGCCGGCGCATCCGCGCGGCCCACGGCGGCTTCGCAGGCCAGGTAGCCGAACTCCGCCGTCGGGCGTCGGTCCCAGCCACCGACGGGCAGGTCGAAGATCACCGCGCCGGGCACGATGGGCACCACCCCGCCGTCCATCGCCACGCCGCGTTCCCGCTCCTCGAGCCAGCGCATGACGCCGTCGGCGGCGGCCAGACCGTAGGCGCTGCCGCCGGCGAGTAACACCGCGTCGACGTACCGGACGGTGTTGGCCGGGTCCAGCAGGTCGGTCTCCCGGGTACCGGGCGCGCCGCCGCGGCAGTCGACCGCGCCCACGGTCCCGGGCGGGGTCAGCACGACGGTGACCCCGCGGGCCCATCCTTGGCCGAGGGTCGCGTCGGGGTCGAGCCGGTGATGGTGGCCGACGCGGATACCCGCGACGTCGGTGATGGCGTTCATCCGGCAGCCAACTGGGTCATCTGTTCCCCATCAGCACCAGGACGAGGTACTCCTGCAACACGGTCAACCACTGGTAAACGTCGAAGTGCACGGCCAGCGGGTGATCGGCGGGCAGGCGCTCGTGTCCCTCCGGGCCGACCTCGAGCATCACTCCCAGCGTCAGCCGGATGTCGTTGACCGCCGCGACCCAGGCGTTCGCATCCTCCCCGGTGAGGTCGAACCGTCCGCCGCCACTGGGAACGGTGTCCAACAACCGTTGTGCCGCAAGGCGTTTGGCGTCGATGATCTCGGGCTCGTGCAGGCTGCGCAGCGCGGCGTTGAGGCTGTCCGCATCGTCGGGGCCCAGCGCGTGATCGTCGTCTTGACGGAAGAAATCGGGCAGCAGCCGGCGCAGAGTCGGATCCTTCGGGGGATCGCTGTTCCCGGTCTTTATGCCGGTGATCTCCTCGAGTTCGTCTGCGGGCGCGGAGGATTCACGCTCGTCGAGCAACCCGACCATGGCTGTGGCCAGGTTTCTCAGCAGTGCCGCCTCATGAGACGCCAGGGCGGACCGAAAACGGGGACCGTCCGCGGTCTCGACGCGCTTCCACTTGCGCACAGGTAATCGCCGAAGCCCTCGAGGATCAGCGGTCCTGCTGCATGGTCGCCCACAACCCGGCGGCATGCAGCTTGGACACGTCGACTTCCATGGACTCCCGGCTGCCGGCCGACACCACCGCCCTGCCTTCGTTGTGTACCTGCAACATCAGCTTGGTGGCGTGCGGCTCGCTATAGCCGAACAACTTCTGGAACACATACGTCACGTAGGTCATCAGATTGACCGGGTCGTCCCACACGATCGTGACCCACGGGCTCGCCGTGACGTCTACCGGAGCGGACTCGCGTTGTCCTGTAGTGCCCGGCTTAGCGGGCGCTGACATTACAACCATGGCTTACACGATACCGAGGGCCGGGTGACGTTTCCGAGCCCCCGACGCCAGCCGATACCGTTATGGAATGAACGACCCGGTCGTAACTGGGCTGCTTACCGACAAATACGAGTTGACGATGCTGGACGCGGCGTTGCGTGACGGCACCGCCTCTCGCCCGACGACCTTCGAGTTGTTCGCCCGCCGACTCCCCGAGGGCCGCCGGTACGGCGTGGTCTGCGGGACCG
Source organism: Mycobacterium sp. E3247 (assembly GCF_001667785.1). Lineage (NCBI taxonomy): Bacteria > Bacillati > Actinomycetota > Actinomycetes > Mycobacteriales > Mycobacteriaceae > Mycobacterium > Mycobacterium sp. E3247. Next base: position 58,456 of record NZ_LZJG01000300.1, read on the forward strand.
GCCGGTTGCTCGAAGCGTTGCCGCGGTTCGGCTTCGACGACGAGGCGTGTCAGATGCTGGCGCGGTTCCTCGATGCGGACACGTTGCGTTACTTGCGCGAATTCCGGTTCAGCGGCGACATCGACGGCTACGCGGAAGGCGAGCTGTACTTCCCCGGCTCTCCCGTGCTGTCGGTGACCGGCACTTTCGCCGAATGTGTCGTGCTCGAGACGCTGGCATTGTCGATCTTCAACCACGACACGGCGGTCGCGTCCGCGGCGGCACGGATGGTGAGTGCGGCCAGGGACCGTCCGTTGATCGAGATGGGATCGCGGAGAACCCACGAACACGCCGCGGTCGCAGCAGCACGGGCCGCCTATATCGCCGGCTTCGCCGCGTCCTCCAATCTGGAGGCGCAGCGCCGATACGGAATCCCCGCGGAGGGCACCTCGGCGCACGCGTTCACCATGCTGCACGCGAGCGGGGATCCCGCCGAGGTGACCGAGCTGGCCGCCTTCCGCGCCCAGGTGGCGGCGCTGGGCGTCGGCACCACGCTGCTGGTGGACACATATGACGTGACGACCGGTGTGGCCAATGCGGTGACCGCCGCCGGGGAGTCGCTCGGCGCAGTCCGCATCGACTCCGGCGAGCTGGGTGTCCTGGCGCGCCAGGTCCGCGAGCAGCTCGACCGGTTGGGGGCCCACCGGACCCGCATCGTGGTCTCCGGTGACCTCGACGAGTTCTCCATCGCCGCCCTGGGTGCCGAACCGGTGGACAGTTACGGCGTCGGCACCTCGCTGGTGACGGGCTCGGGCGCACCGACGGCGAACATGGTCTACAAGCTCGTCGAAGTCGACGGGATGCCGGTGCAAAAGCGCAGCAGCCACAAGGAATCCCGCGGCGGCCGCAAAGAGGCGGTGCGCCTGACACGCCCGTCCGGCACGGTCACCGAGGAGCTGGTGTATCCGGCGGGCCATCGGCCCCCGGTGACCGAGCCGTACCGGGTGTTAACCGTCCCGCTGGTCCGCGGCGGCGAGGCGGTGTCCGAACCGAATGTGGCCGCGGCGCGCGAGCTGGTAGCTTCCGGACTGCGCAGTCTGCCGTGGGAGGGTCTGAACCTGTCGAGCGGGGAGCCCGCGATCCCCACGACCCTGATCCCCGCCGGCTCGGTAACACCGCAGAGCAAAAGAGGCTGATCACGTCCGAGGTGTCCGTGCCCGAGTTGCTGGCCGTCGCCGTGGCCGCCCTCGGCGGCAGTGAACGCAGCGGCCAACTCGAGATGGCCAACGCCGTGGCACGGGCGTTCGAAACCGGCGAGCATCTCGTCGTGCAGGCCGGTACGGGCACCGGAAAGTCGCTGGCCTACCTGGTGCCCGCGATCGTCCGGGCCATCGACGACGACTCACCGGTCGTCGTGTCCACCGCCACCATCGCGCTGCAGCGGCAGCTCGTCGACCGCGATCTGCCCAGGTTGATCGATTCCATCGTCGACGCGCTCCCCCGCCGCCCGCAGTTCGCGCTTCTCAAGGGCCGCCGAAACTATCTGTGTCTGAACAAAATTCACAACGGCGGCGCCGAAGCCGAGGAGGATGCGGGGGACCGGCCGCAGGAGGAGCTCTTCGACCCCATGGCAGCCACCGCGCTGGGACGCGACGTCCAGCGACTCACCGCCTGGGCGTCGACGACCGATTCCGGTGACCGCGACGACCTGAAACCCGGTGTGCCGGATCGATCGTGGTCCCAGGTCAGCGTTTCGGCGCGGGAGTGCCTGGGCGTGGCCCGCTGCCCGTTCGGCTCGGAATGCTTCTCCGAACGGGCGCGCAGCCTGGCCGGCGGAGCCGACATCGTCGTCACCAACCACGCGCTGCTGGCCATCGACGCGGTCGCCGACTCTGCGGTGCTGCCCGAACACGCGCTGCTGGTCGTGGACGAGGCCCACGAATTGGTCGACCGGGTGACCTCGGTGGCCACCGCGGAGCTGACGCCGGCCACCCTGGGCGTCGCGGCAAGGCGGATCGCGCGGTTGGTGAATCCCGAACTGACACAACGGCTCGAAGCGGCGACGGCCAACTTCGCGGCGGCGATCCACGAAGCCACGCCGGGCCGCATCGACCGCCTCGACGAGGAGCTGGCGACCTACCTCACCGCGCTGCGCGACGCCGCGAGCGCCGCGCGCTCGGCGATCGACACCACGAGCGACGCGAAAGCGGCCGCGGCCCGCGCCGAAGCGGTGGCGGCGCTGAGCGAGATCTCCGATACCGCGTCGCGGGCCCTCACGTCGTTCGGCCCCGCGATTCCCGATCGCACCGAGGTGGTGTGGGTCGATCACGAGGACAACCGGGGCTCCATGCGGCCGGTGTTGCGGGTGGCACCCCTGTCGGTCGCGGGCCTGCTGCGCGGCCGGGTGTTCTCCCGTTCCACGACGGTGCTGACCTCGGCGACCCTGACCATCGGCGGATCCTTCGACGCGATGGCCGCGGCGTGGGGTCTGACCGCCGAAGACACCGGGCCAGAGCCGACCCGCTGGCGCGGTGTCGACGTCGGCTCGCCGTTCCAGCACGCCAAGGCCGGAATCCTCTACGTCGCGGCTCACCTGCCGCCACCGGGCCGGGACGCCACCGGATCTGCCGAGCAGCTGACCGAGATCGCCGAGCTCATCACCGCGGCGGGCGGACGAACTCTGGGGTTGTTCTCGTCGATGCGGGCGGCCCGGGCCGCCGCGGAGGCCATGCGCCAACGGTTGTCGACGCCGGTCCTGTGTCAAGGCGACGACAGCACCTCCGCGCTGGTCGAGCAGTTCAGCGCCGACGCGCCGACGTCCCTGTTCGGCACCTTGTCGCTGTGGCAGGGCGTCGATGTGCCCGGGCCATCACTGTCGCTGGTGCTCATCGACCGCATCCCGTTCCCGCGCCCCGACGACCCGCTACTGGGCGCGCGGCAACGCGCGGTCGCGGCGCACGGCGGCAATGGCTTCATGGCGGTCGCCGCCAGCCATGCCGCATTGTTGTTGGCGCAGGGCTCGGGCCGGCTGTTGCGCCGCGTCAACGACCGGGGAGTCGTCGCGGTGCTGGATTCGCGGATGGCCACCGCAGGCTACGGCGGCTACCTGCGGGCCTCGCTGCCGCCGTTCTGGCAGACCACCAACCCGGCGCAGGTTCGCGCCGCGCTGGAGCGGCTGCGCACCGCGGCCGAGGGTCTGCCCGCTTGACGTCAGCGGGCCAGCGTGACCAGGCCGAGCTCGGCGCTGCCGGCGAGCATCGGGTGATGGGGCAGCACGCGCACCGTATACCCGACGGACCCCGCCAGCGGTAGCGACAGCGTCGTCGAAAACACCTGGTTGCCGCCTTCGGCGGTGCCGGTGTACGACATCTCGACGGTGGTCGGGTCCAGGAGCGCGTCGCTGGCATCCACCCGGCCCACCAGCCCTTGGACCCTGACCTCGTCGGGCGCGAGCCCGTCCAGCGCCACGGTGGCGGTCAGCGTCAGCTTGGAGCCGAGCACCGGCGTGTCCGGCAGCCCCGTGCTGTCCACATCGGTGATGGAGATCTTGGGCCAGGCCTCTTCGGCGCGCCGACGGTACGCGGCCAGCTCGCGGGCGGCGCCGAACTCGCCGGCGTCCTCACCGTCTTCGGCGGGGCCCACCGTCCTGCGCAGCGACTGCGCCGCGTGGGTGTAGTACTGCTCGACGTAGTCGCGCACCATGCGCGAGGCGAGCACCTTCGGTCCGAGCGTCTGCAGTGTGTGCCGCACCATCTCGATCCACCGGGGCGGCACGCCGTGTTCGTCACGCTCGTAGAACTTCGGGGCCACCGCCTGCTCCAGCAGGTCATAGAGCGCGCTGGCCTCCAGGTCGTCGCGGCGCGCCTCGTCACTCAGGCCGTCGGCAGACGGTATCTCCCAACCGTTTTCGCCGTCGTACCATTCGTCCCACCACCCATCGCGGATGGACAGGTTCAGGCCGCCGTTGAGCGCGCTCTTCATCCCGGAGGTGCCGCAGGCCTCCAGCGGCCGCAGCGGGTTGTTCAGCCAGACGTCGCAACCCCAGTACAACAGCCGCGCCATCGACATGTCGTAGTCGGGCAGGAAGGCGATGCGATGGCGCACCTCGGGCCGGTCGGCGAAGCGCACGACCTGCTGGATCAGCGCCTTGCCCCCGTCGTCGGCCGGGTGCGACTTCCCCGCGACGATCAACTGAATCGGCCTGTCCTCATCGAGCAGCAGGCGTTCGAGCCGCTGGGGATCGCGCAGCATCAGCGTCAAGCGCTTATAGGTGGGCACCCGCCGGGCGAAACCGATGGTGAGCACATTCGGATCGAATGCCGTTGATATCCAACCCAATTCGGCATCCGACGCGCCGCGTTCCAGCCACGATTTGCGCAGCCGGCGCCTGACGTCCTCGACCAGCAACGTGCGCAGTTGCGAGCGGATCCACCAGAGGTGACCCGCGTCGACCTGCTTCAGCCGCAGCCACACGCCGGGATCGCCGAACGAATCCGACCCGGCCAGCTCACGCCCCAACTGCAGCCACTGGGGCGCCGCCCAGGTGCGCGCGTGAACTCCGTTGGTGATCGAGCCGATCGGCACCTCATCCGCGTCGAACCCCGGCCACAGCTCGTTGAACATCGCGCGGCTCACCTCGCCGTGCAGCAGCGAGACGCCGTTGGCCCGCTGCGCCAGCCGCAAACCCATGTGCGCCATGTTGAATTTGGTCGGATCGTCCTCGGCGCCGAGCGCAAGGATGCGGGCAGTCGGCACACCCGGCAACAACGCGGGCGCATCCTTGCTACCGACCTTCTCGGGCTTCTTGTCGGGGTCGTCTCCGTTACCGGGGTCATCTCCGGCATGCCCGTCGAAATACAGCCGCACCATGTCGATCGGGAACCGGTCGATGCCGGCGGGCACCGGGGTGTGGGTGGTGAACACCGTGCTGGATCGCACGACGGTCAGCGCGGTGTCGAAGTCCAACCCGGCGTCGGTCATCAATTCGCGGATGCGTTCCGCCCCGAGGAACCCGGCGTGCCCCTCGTTCATGTGAAACACCTCGGGTGCGGGCAGGCCTTCGATGGCGGTGAACGCGCGGATCGCCCGCACCCCGCCGATGCCGGCCAGCAGCTCTTGGCGCATCCGGTGCTCCTGGTCACCGCCGTAGAGCCGGTCGGTGATGCCGCGCAGCTCGTGCTCGTTCTCGGGGACGTCGGAATCGAGCAGCAACAGCGGGACCCGACCGACCTGCGCGACCCAGATCCGCGCGTGCAGTTGGGCGGAATCGGGGAGCGTCAACTCGACCAGGACGGGGTCCCCGGCGGCGTCGGTGAGGAGTCGCAACGGCAGCCCCTGGGGGTCCAGTGACGGGTACGTCTCGTTCTGCCAGCCGTCCGCGGTGAGCGACTGGCGGAAATACCCGGACCGGTAGTACAGGCCCACCGCCACCAGCGGCACCCCGAGATCGGAGGCCGACTTCAGATGGTCCCCGGCGAGGATGCCCAGGCCGCCGGAGTAGTTGGGCAGCACCTCGGCCACGCCGAACTCCATCGAGAAATAGGCGACGGCCGCCGGCATCGCCACGCCTTCGGCTTGCTGCTGCTGGTACCACAGCGGACGGCTCAGGTAGTCGTTCAGGTCGGCGGCCAGCGCATCGAGCCGGCCCAGGAACGCCTCGTCGAGCGCCAGCTCGTCGAGGCGTGCCGGATTCACCGCGCCCAGCAACGCCACCGGGTCAGAGCCGCACCGCTCCCACAGCTCCACGTCGACGGTCGCGAACAGGTCCTGGGTCGGCCTGTCCCACGACCATCGCAAGTTGGTCGACAGCTGGTCGAGCGCGGCCAGCCGTTCGGGAAGGTGTGCACGGACGGTAAAGCGGCGGAGGGCTTTCACGCGTCCTTACCTTACTGAGGATTTCGTCCCGCGCACGGCGGCAGCGACCCGCTTTTCCCGCCGAGGGTGTGACCGGACACTAGGGTGGGTATCGGGTAGTTATCGGGGCCGCAACGGTGCTTCCCCGCAGAGGCAGTTCCCCACGACAGGAAGTTTCGCCAGACGAGAGGCATTCCGCGACGAGCACACCGCGGTTTGGCCGCACACAATTCGGAACGGAGCTGTGGTGCCTGGTCGTGTCGAGATCGATGACGTCCAACCCGTCGTTTCCTGCGGCGCGTATCCCGCCAAGGCGGTGGTCGGCGAGACCGTCCCGGTCCGCGCGGCGGTGTGGCGGGAAGGCCACGAAGCCGTCGCCGCGACCCTGGTGGTGCGCTACCTCGGGCCGCGCTATCCGCAGGTGACCGAAACCCGCCGGATCAAAGCGATTCAGGCTCCCGTGAAGCCCGCAACCGAAGTCGACGGAGGGGTGGACCAGCAACGGGTCAAGCCGCTGCTGCTGCCGATGACGTTGGGCCTCGAGCCCTATGTCTTCCACGGGCAATTCACGCCCGACCGGGTCGGCCTGTGGACGTTCCGGGTGGACGGCTGGGGCGACCCCGTCCACTCCTGGCGTCACGGCGTGGTGGCCAAGCTGGAGGCCGGCCAGGGTGAGACGGAACTGTCCAACGACCTTCTGGTCGGCGCCGCGCTGTTGGAGCGCGCCGCGATGGGGGTGCCCCGCGCGCGGCGTGACCCACTCCTGGCGGCCGCCGAGGCGCTGCGGAACCCCGGGGACCCGGTCACCCGTTCGGCGCTGGCGCTGGCGCCGGAAACCGAGGAGATTCTGGCCGAGTATCCGTTGCGGGATATAGTCACGCGCGGCGAACAGTACGGCGTCTGGGTGGATCGTCCGCTGGCCCGCTTCGGCTCCTGGTATGAGATGTTCCCCCGCTCGACCGGCGGCTGGGACGCCGAGGGCAACCCCGTTCACGGCACGTTCGCGACGGCGGCCGCCCAGCTGCCGCGGATCGCGGCGATGGGTTTCGACGTCGTGTACCTGCCGCCGATCCACCCGATCGGCAAGGTTCACCGCAAGGGCCGCAACAACTCTCCCACCGCCGCGCCCGGAGATGTCGGTTCCCCGTGGGCTATCGGCAGTGACGAGGGCGGCCATGACGCCGTCCACCCCGACCTGGGCACCATCGAGGACTTCGACGCGTTCGTCGCCGCGGCCCGGGAACTGGGCATGGAGGTGGCGCTCGACCTGGCGTTGCAGTGCGCGCCGGACCATCCGTGGGCACGCGATCATCGTGAGTGGTTCACCGAACTGCCCGACGGCACCATCGCCTATGCGGAGAACCCGCCCAAGAAGTATCAGGACATCTACCCGCTCAACTTCGACAACGACCCGGCGGGTCTCTACGACGAAGTCCTGCGCGTCGTCCGGCACTGGATGGACCACGGCGTCATGTTCTTTCGGGTCGACAACCCGCACACCAAGCCGCCGAACTTCTGGGCGTGGCTGATCGCGCAGGCGAAGAGCATCGACCCCGACGTGCTCTTCCTGTCGGAGGCCTTCACGCCGCCGGCCCGGCAGTACGGTTTGGCGAAGCTCGGGTTCACCCAGTCCTACAGCTACTTCACCTGGCGCACGGCCAAGCAGGAACTCATCGAATTCGGCGACGCCATCGCCGGATCAGCGGACTTCCGGCGCCCGAATCTGTTTGTGAACACCCCGGACATTCTGCATGCCATCCTGCAGCACAACGGCCCGGGCATGTTCGCGATCCGCGCGGTGCTGGCCGCGACCATGGGCCCGGCGTGGGGCGTGTATTCCGGCTACGAGCTGTTCGAACACCGCGCGGTGCGGGAGGGTAGCGAGGAGTACCTGGACTCGGAGAAGTACGAACTGCGGCCGCGCGATTTCGCGGGTGCGCTCGCCGAGGGACGCTCGCTCGAGCCGTTCATCGCGCGGCTCAACGAGATTCGCCGTCTGCATCCCGCGCTGCAGCAGTTGCGCACCATCCATTTTCACAGCGTGGACAACGACGCGTTGCTGGCCTACAGCAAGTTCGACCCCGCGACCGGCGACTGTGTGTTGGTGGTGGTGACGCTCAACGCGTTCGGCGCCGAGGAGGCCACCCTGTTTTTGGATATGGCGGCATTGGGTATGGAGCCCTACGAGCGATTTTGGGTGCGCGACGAAATCACCGGCCAGGAATTCCAATGGGGGCAGGCCAATTACGTCCGCATCGACCCTGCGCGAGCGGTGGCGCATGTCATCAACATGCCACTCATCCCGCGGGAGTCCCGGATGAAGCTGCTCCGTAGGCCACCACACGGACCGGAGGGATTGTGACATGAGCCAAGCCGATCAACTCGCCAGGACGCATCTGGCGCCCGACCCCGCCGACCTGTCGCGCCTGCTGGCCGGCACGCATCACAACCCGCACGGGGTCCTGGGCGCCCACGAATACAGCGACCACACCGTCATCCGGGCGTTCCGCCCGCACGCGGTTGAGGTCGCCGCGCTCGTCGGAGACGATCGGTTCCCGTTGGAGCACGTCGAGTCTGGCCTGTTCGCGGTGGCTTTGCCATTCGTCAACCTGATCGACTACCGCCTGGAAGTCAAGTACGAGGGATCCGACCCGTACACGGTCGCCGACGCCTACCGCTTCCTGCCCACCCTGGGCGAGGTCGACCTCTTCCTGTTCGGCGAGGGGCGCCATGAACGACTCTGGGATGTGCTCGGCGCGCATCCCCGCTCGTTCACCACGGCAGACGGTGTCGTCAACGGGGTTTCGTTCGCGGTGTGGGCGCCCAACGCCAAGGGCGTCAACCTGATCGGCGAGTTCAACGGCTGGACGGGCAGCGATGCCCCGATGCGGTCGTTGGGTTCTTCGGGTGTCTGGGAGCTGTTCTGGCCCGACTTCCCCGCGGAGGGCCTGTACAAGTTCCGCGTGCACGGCGCCGACGGGGTGGTGACCGAGCGCGCCGATCCGATGGCCTTCGCCACCGAGGTGCCGCCGCACACCGCGTCCCGCGTGACGCGTAGCGAGTACACCTGGCGGGACGCGGACTGGATGCAACAGCGCGCCCAACGCAATCCCGTGTTCGAACCGATGAGCACCTACGAGGTACACCTGGGCTCCTGGCGCCCCGGCCTCAGCTACCGCGACCTGGCCCACCAGCTCACCGCGTACGTTCTCGAGCGCGGGTTCACCCACGTGGAGCTGCTGCCGGTCGCCGAGCACCCGTTCGCCGGGTCGTGGGGCTACCAGGTGACCTCGTACTACGCGCCGACGTCGCGATTCGGCACACCCGACGAGTTCCGCCTGCTGGTGGACGCCCTGCACCAGGCCGGCATCGGCGTCATCGTGGACTGGGTGCCGGCGCACTTCCCGAAGGACGCCTGGGCGCTGGGGCGGTTCGACGGAACGCCGCTCTACGAGCACTCCGACCCCAAGCGTGGCGAACAACTCGACTGGGGCACTTACGTTTTCGACTTCGGCCGAAACGAGGTGCGTAACTTCCTGGTGGCCAACGCGTTGTATTGGCTCGAGGAGTTCCACGTCGACGGGCTACGGGTGGACGCGGTCGCTTCCATGCTGTACCTGGACTACTCGCGCCCCGAGGGCGGCTGGACGCCGAACATCTACGGCGGCCGCGAGAACCTGGAGGCCGTGCAGTTCCTGCAGGAGATGAACGCCACGGTGCACAAGTCGGCGCCGGGCATCGTCACCATCGCCGAGGAGTCGACGTCCTGGCCAGGTGTCACGCGCCCGACAAACCTTGGTGGCCTGGGCTTTTCGATGAAGTGGAACATGGGCTGGATGCACGACACGCTCGACTACATCAGCCGCGATCCGGTATACCGCAACTACCACCACGGCGAGATGACGTTCTCGATGCTGTACGCGTTCAGCGAGAACTATGTGCTGCCGATCAGCCACGACGAGGTGGTGCACGGCAAGGGCACGCTGTGGGGCCGGATGCCGGGCAACAACCACGTCAAGGCCGCCGGGCTGCGCAGCCTGCTCGCCTACCAGTGGGCGCATCCCGGCAAGCAGTTGCTGTTCATGGGGCAGGAATTCGGCCAGCGCGCCGAGTGGTCCGAGGAACGCGGCCTGGATTGGTGGCACCTCGACGAGCAGGGGTTCTCGAACGGCATCCTGCGGATGGTGCACGACATCAACGACATCTACCGCAGCCATCCGGCACTGTGGAGCCAGGACACCATTCCCGACGGCTACTCCTGGATCGACGCCAACGACTCGGCCAACAACGTGTTGAGCTTCTTGCGGTATGGCAGCGACGGCTCGGTGATGGCCTGTGTGTTCAACTTCGCAGGCAGCGAGCACAGCGGCTATCGGCTGGGTCTGCCGTCCGCCGGCCGCTGGCGCGAGGTGCTCAACACCGACGCGACCGACTACAACGGCACCGGGATCGGCAACATGGGCGGGGTGGACGCCACCGAGGACCCGTGGCATGGCCGTCCGGCCTCGGCGGTGCTGGTGCTGCCGCCGAACTCGGCCCTGTGGCTCGAGCCCGCGTAACCCGTTACGGGCCACCCGTTACAGGCCGACGCCCAACGCCGACTTTGCGTTGAATTGCGGCCCGTTTGGCCCCGACAACCCGACGTTCGGCGACCGGGAAGCTCAGTAGAGGGCGTTGGCGAGGTTGCGCCGCCCGGCGACGACCTCGGGGTCCGCCGGATCGAAGAGCTCGAAGAGCTCGATCAGCCTGGTGCGTACGCGGCTGCGCTCGTCCCCGGATGTGCTGCGCACCAAGGCGATCAGCCGATCGAACGCCGCGCTGACATCCTGGTTGAGGATCTGGACGTCGGCTGCCGCGAAGGCCGCATCGATGTCGCCCGGTGCCGCGTCGGCCGCGGCGAGGGCGTCCGGCGGGTGTGCGGTCGCACGCATGAGAAAGTCGATCTGCCGGATCGCGCCCTTTGCTTCGACGCTGCCCGGGTTGGCACCCAATATCGCTTGATACAAACCTCTGGCCGCCTCGAAATTCCCGGCCTCGAGTTGTTCGCGCGCCGCGGCCAGCTCGGGATCAACCTCGTCGGCGTCCTCGGAATTGCCTGGGCCCCTGAGCTTCCCGGCCGTCGCCGACAGAAGCGAGTCGATCCACCCTCGCAGCTGGTCGGGCGGCTGCATGCCCTGAAAACTGGACAGCGGCTGCCCGGCGGCCAGAGCCACGACCGTCGGCACCGCGTCGACGCCGAATATCTGGGCCACCCTGGGCGCCACGTCGACGTTGACCGTCGCCAGCGACCACTTGCCGCCGTCCTCGGCGGCCAGCCCCGACAAGATGTCGACGAGCTGGACGCAGGCGTCGCTGCGCGGTGACCAAAGCAGCACCACCACGGGCACTTCCTCGGACCGGAGCAGGACTTCGGTCTCGAAATTGGCCTCGGTGATTGCGGATACCCCAGGGCCGCCGTCACCGGCCGCCGGTGCGCCGCCGGCCGG